>NZ_JAMXXZ010000025.1:0-40583 GCF_024129285.1 Acinetobacter sp. S4397-1 | reverse complement strand
AACCGTCCGCTAAGGAAATTGCAAAAATGCATATTCTAAAAGCGGACATTTTTACTTTGGAGAAACCGGACATTTCTATTTTGGGCTTACAAGTGTATTGCGTATAATAGGGATTATGTTAAATCCGATACACCTGCTAACTTGTTCATTATTTCTGATAGCGTCAAATGACAGATGAGTTGTCATTTGCGACAGATGTAATGTCACTAAATAATTTCTTTAAATCAGTGCTTTATTTAATATTAGCATTTATTTCGTTATGACCTGTAAATTCTATAATCACATGATTGTTATGTACGAATCCAACTCCTGCCAAATATACAACTTAATAATGCAGTGAAATAAGAACTTCGGCGATAAACTGAAATTCTTCGTAATGACCTATTCATTTATTAACTTTATCAGTCTAGGATCCTAAAATTTACGTACGATTTTAGATAAAACATGCATAATTTAATTTACAATTAGATAACAAAAAAACTATTCTAAATTTTTTAACTTTTCTTTCGTTTAAAAGTCTGTGATTCCTTGATTAAAAGGTATAGAGCATTACTCTTCGAATGTAGCTGATACTCTAATTAAAAGGGGCTTTGTTGCACAAAGATTTCATAACTATATGATTTTAAAAGTTTTGATTATTTTTTAATCCAAAATTAAATTTATTTAAATCAGATGCTTACATATTTATGCAACAAAGCCTCTACAAGTCGAACATCTTTAATTACTTTGATTTTAGAATATTCTGCTTCTAAACGTGAAAGATCCATCCAATACGTAGTTACACTCAATCCATCTAACAATCCTAATTAAGTTTGCCCCCCAGAATTATGAAACATTTTTATTAAGTTATTGAATAATATTATTAAAAAAATGACAACTTATGTGTCACTAACTAATGTCATTGATTGTCACTCAATTCTATAACTCATTGATATTATTTAATCGGAAATGACAACTTATGTGTCGCGTGACGCTGATAGGCTTTGTTGCATAAATATGTAAGCATCTGATTTAAATAAATTTAATTTTAGATTAAAAAATAGTCAAAACTCTTAAAATCATGTAGTTATGAAATCTTTGTGCAACAAAGCCCCTCAACACTATAAATGGATCCAATTTATACTTTTATTGTACATTTTATATTGACTATTCGCATAAATAGTCATAAATTGGATCCAATTGATAAGGAGATCAGAATATGTTCATTAAAAATGCTTGGTATGTGGCAGCGCGTCCTGAAGAAGTTATCGAAAAGCCATTAGGTCGTCAGATCTGTGGTGAAAAAATGGTGTTTTATCGTGGTAAAGAAAATAAGGTCTATGCAGTAGAAGACTTCTGCCCACATCGCGGTGCTCCACTCTCTTTAGGCTTTGTAGAGGATGGCAATCTAGTTTGTGGTTATCACGGCTTAGTTATGGGCTGTGATGGCAAGACAGTTGCTATGCCTGGACAGCGTGTTCGTGGTTTTCCATGTAACAAGAGTTTCAGTGTTGTAGAGAAATTTGGTTTTATCTGGGTATGGCCAGGTGACCAGTCACTTGCAAGTGAAGATCAGTTACCTGAACTTGAATGGGCAGATAATCCTGAATGGGCATATGGTGGTGGATTGTTCCACATCAATTGCGATTATCGTCTGATGATTGACAATCTAATGGATCTTACTCATGAAACTTATGTTCACTCAGCCAGTATTGGACAAAAAGAAATTGATGAAGCAGCACCTACTACTCGTATAGATGGAGATCATGTCATTACAGAACGCCATATGGAAAATATCTATGCACCTCCATTCTGGCAAATGGCATTAAGAGGCAACAATCTGGCTGATGATGTTCCAGTAGACCGCTGGCAGATCTGTCATTTCTTTGCGCCAAGTAATGTTCATATTGAAGTTGGCGTAGCACATGCAGGTAAAGGTGGCTATCAGGCAGCTGCCGAGCATAAAGTATCTTCTATTGTGGTGGACTTTATTACGCCTGAAACAGAAACCTCTCACTGGTATTTCTGGGGTATGGCCCGTCACTTCCAGCCAGAGAATGCGGAACTGACAGATCAGATACGTGAAGGACAAGGCAAGATTTTCTCTGAAGATCTGGACATGCTGGAACAGCAACAACAAAACCTGCTCCGCTACCCTGACCGCAAGTTGCTGATGCTGAATATTGATGCAGGCGGAGTGCAAGCGCGCAAAGTGATTGATCGTCTGATTAGCCAAGAACAGGTTAACGAGATTGCAGGCAAAGAGCAGATTCCGTCAGTCACGCTTGGTTAAATAGTTAAAGTTTTAGAACAGTATTTTGATTTTTTAAATTTTAGGAGCGGCACTAACATGGAAGTGACCATTCATCAGATCCATCAACACAATTCTCAAATAAATTCATTTGAGCTCATGAGTTGTAATGGGGAGCCTCTACCTCCTTTTAAAGCAGGTGCTCATATTGATGTACATATGGGCGAAGGCTTAATTCGCCAATACTCACTGGCGAATTGCAGTAGTGAGCAGCATCGCTACGTGATTGGTGTACTGAATGATCCCAACTCGCGTGGTGGCTCACGCTTTATGCATGAACAGTTACAGGTGGGGCAACGCATTCAGATTAGTGAACCCCGTAACCTGTTTGAGTTGAATACAGAGCTTGAACATGCAGTCCTATGTGCAGGCGGGATTGGAATTACACCAATTCTGGCAATGGCCAAAGAGTTAAAACGACTGAACAAATCTTTCAAGCTGTTTTACTTTGTTAAAACCCGTTCGGCAGTGGCTTTTCATGAGGATCTCAATCTTCTCGGTGATTCAGTTCATCTGCACATTGATGATGAAGCCGCCACACATTGCAACTTACTAAGTGCGCTTGCTCAGTCTGACTTAGCACATCATGTTTATGTATGTGGTCCACAAGGTTTTATGGATTTCGTGATACAGACTGCCCAACAGCAATCCTGGCCTGAGACGCATATTCATAAAGAACACTTTAGTGCACCAACAATTGATACCAGTGAAGATGGTAGTTTCACTATTAAAGTTCAAAAAACCGGCCAACTGATCCATGTTGCACAAGACCAAACAGCTGTACAAGCACTTGAAGCTGCTGGGGTAAGTATTCCTGTTTCTTGCGAACAGGGTATTTGTGGTACCTGCTTAGTGAAGGTAGTAGAGGGTGAAATTGACCACCGGGATATGTATTTAACTGAAGAAGAACAGGCGGCACAAGATCAATTTACTCCATGCTGCTCACGTGCAAAATCTGAAATGCTAGTTATTGATCTTTAAAAAATAAAAAACTGCTATCTCATTAAAACTAGCAGTTTAATCTTTCTCCACTTTCCACCCTTCTGCACCCTCAGAAGGGATTTTTTTATTTAAAGAAAAGGCTTAACCTTAGGAATGCACATGTGAATTAAAAATAGAACGTATCATATCGCCCAGAGTGACTACATGGCTATGTTCACGCATCAGACTCTCTGCTCGTGCCGAATCACGATTTTTTAAAGCATTGAAAATGGCACAGTGTTGAATATGGGCATGATGCAGACGGCGAATTTCTGAGAGCGGATTATTTTTATCATAAGTTAAGGCTTGGGCAGAAGCCATGGGTAGCTGATTATTCTTACTCAGAGCCTGTACAATAGCGATATTATCTGAGCCTTGAATAATCGTATTATGAAAAATGGTATTGTAATAATGATAGATTTCAATATCCTCATTACTTAGTTCAGTTTTTTTAAATATTGGCTCTATTTGAATAATGCACTGCATTAACTGATCTTTTTGCTGCGTACTTAGCCCTTTTTCTGCCAATTTTTTTGCTGCCAGACCTTCAAGTACTCCTCGCACTTCAAGTGCATCCTGAATCAACTTGGGCGAAATTTCTCTAACTGTATAGCCTCGGGTTGGATTTTTTAATAATAATCCTTCTTGCTCAAGCAGTTTAAATGCCATACGCACCGGTTGACGTGAAACTCCAAGCATTTCTGCTGTTGGAATTTCAGCCATGCGAGCACCGCCCGGAATTTCACCTGAAATAATCATTTTTCTTAGTTCAATCAGTACTTGCTGACCTGATGACATGGACTTACTCATTTATAATATGTGTAC
Source organism: Acinetobacter sp. S4397-1 (assembly GCF_024129285.1). Classification (NCBI taxonomy): domain Bacteria; kingdom Pseudomonadati; phylum Pseudomonadota; class Gammaproteobacteria; order Moraxellales; family Moraxellaceae; genus Acinetobacter; species Acinetobacter sp. S4397-1. The sequence continues at coordinate 36,487 of NZ_JAMXXZ010000025.1, read as the reverse complement.
TGATGCTAGCGGGTGCATGAAAATAATTCAACAGAAGTCATGAAGATCCTATTCAGCTTATTAAGTTGTTGCTTCCTCAAGAATAGACATTGAAAATTAGCTAGACGAACTCAAATCCGACCTGATGATGTAAAAAATTATTCTTCTTGAAAATGCTGTAAATTAGTGGCCATGATTTCAAGATTATTCCTGATCAAAAAGGCTAGATTAATATCCACGCCTTTTAGCATCGTTTGTTCCAGTTCCTGAACGACTGCCCGACACTCACTTAATTTATTTAATCCTGCTTGAGTGACATTGACAAGAATACGACGACCATGAGAGGGGTCCGATTCCTTACTAATCCAGCCGCTACTTAATAAATCCTGTAGAATTTTATTAGTTGATTGGGGTTTGATAAAAGAACGCTCCGCCAGTTTGGCATTGGAGAGATTTCCTTTTGCCGCGAGTACTGACAATGCTGTGAACTGAGGCAAAGTAATATCTAAAGGCTTTAAGCGTTCATTCAGTAATTTACTGATAATACGATCAACACGAGCTATCATATAGCTCAGGGTTGGCAGTTGATTTAACTGATGTTCCATAATACTTAATTCAACCTTAAATTCTAACTATTAAAAAGTATGGCCAAATTGGCCATACTTAAGTCATCACATTACTGAGTTTGAGTTGACGTATTTAATACAGAGACCTGCCGTGAAACTTTTGATTTACGGACCAAAAGTAACGCTGCGATCATTGCCATTAAAATCAGTGGAATACTTGCACCAATGACCATCGCTGAACTTGAACCGAGCGATAACAGCATACCTGCGAAAAGAGGCCCGGCAAAAGAACCAATTCGACCAACTGCAACTGCTGCACCAACCCCTGTTCCACGCATTTCAGTTGGGTAGAACATGGCTGCAAGACCATACAATGCAGACTGACCACCGACAATAAATAGACCACATCCGACAGCAGATAATACAAGTAATGCCACGGTTGGTGAAATAGCCAGACAACACAGCGAGACTAGAATACCAATGTAAATCAGTTTGACCGTAGTACTCATTCGAATTTTATCTAGCAAGACGCCCATTAAAATCGAACCAAATATACCGCCAATATTATAGCCAATCTGAACATAGTTTGCTTCCGTCTTACCTAGGCCTTGTGCACCCATTAACAGAGGTAACCAGTTGAGCAGGAAATACAGCACCACAAGGGTAAAGAAGAAACTGACCCAGATCTGAATGGTAGAGAAACGACGTTCTTTGGCAAACAGCACTTCAAAGAATGGTGTCGAAGTTTTTTGCTGCGCCGCTGTCAAATAGTCTTTCGATTCAGGTAAGAATTTAATTAATAAAGGAATTAATAAAATCGGGGCAAAACCACCCACATAGAAGATATGCCGCCACTGCGCATCACCTGCAAGTGCCATCGCGACAAATGAGGTCAACATACCGCCAAATGGAATACCACTGTACATAATACTGACAGCAATCCCTTTATGTTTCTCCGACACAGCTTCCGATGCCATAATAATCATCATTGGCAATGCACCACCCATCCCAAGACCGGTCAAGAAACGAATAATCAGTAACAAGGTATAGTCTGCTGCATAGGCGGTTAACACCGACATAACACCAAAAACTAAAATACTTGTTAACAAAACTGCTTTACGCCCGATTTTGTCTGCAAACCGTCCACCAATGATTGCGCCTGGTAAGGTTCCCAAAATTGCTGCACTGAATGCCCATGCCATTTGGGCATTGTCCAGGCCAAACTCCGCTCGCATCCGTGGTGCTGCAACGCCCATCGATTGAAGATCAAAACCCTCAAACACTGCAATTGCAAAACACAATACGAGTGTAAGCGTAGCTTTACCTTTGCTACTTACACTATTTTCCATTCGTTATTGTCCTTTTAGAATTTTTTAATTCATATACTTCCTATGTATTGCCTTCCGTCCTAAGCAATTCAAAAAATATCACCTAAACTTACAATTTAATCAATATGTATTTTTATATTTTTACAATTAAAATATTTATTTTATTAAATTACATAGCCTTATAAATTATTTTTTAAAAATGCAAAATAAGACTTGAATGTAAGTTTAACTGATATTAAATTAAATCCTATCAGGACATAAAACAAACATTAAGGAGCAACGCATGTCTTATCAAAACCGCTGGGAAACCGTTGATGTACAAGTTGATGCAGGTATTGCATGGGTTACTTTAAATCGCCCAGAAAAGAAAAATGCAATGAGTCCAACACTCAATAAAGAAATGATAGATGTACTTGAAACCTTAGAACTTGACCCTGCAGCGAAAGTACTTGTTTTGACTGGCGCTGGTGATTCATGGACAGCGGGTATGGATCTAAAAGAATATTTTCGGGAAGTAGATAACCAACCTGAAATTTTCCAAGAACGTATTCGTCGTGATGCTTCGCGCTGGCAGTGGCATTTACTACGTTTCTACTCGAAACCAACCATTGCCATGGTAAATGGCTGGTGTTTCGGTGGTGGATTCTCTCCCCTGGTCGCTTGTGATCTTGCAATTGCTGCGGACGAAGCCACTTTCGGTTTATCAGAAATTAATTGGGGTATCCCACCGGGTAACCTAGTTAGTAAAGCAATGGCTGACACCGTGGGTCACCGCACCTCAATGTATTACATCATGACCGGTAAAACTTTCTCTGGTCAGCAAGCTGCTGAAATGGGCTTGGTCAATAAGAGTGTTCCTCTTGCAGAGCTTAAGGCTGAAGTCACTGAGCTTGCCAATAATCTGCTAGAGAAAAACCCTGTAGTACTACGTACTGCGAAGAATGGCTTTAAGCGTTGCCGTGAACTGACCTGGGAACAGAATGAAGATTACTTATATGCGAAGCTTGACCAGTGTAACCATCGTGATGATGAAGGTGGCCGTGAACAAGGACTTAAACAGTTCCTTGATGATAAATCTATCAAACCAGGCCTGCAGGCCTATAAACGTCCGGCTTAATGCTGAGTGATTAATTATTTTAAGATGGATATGTAAGGAAACATTCGCCATGCAAAACGTAGAACTACTAATTCACGGTCAATCAATTGCTGCAAGTTCTGGACAAACTTTTGAAAGAATCAGTCCCATCGATGGCAGCGTGGCTTCGATCAGTGCAGCCGCAACACGCGACGATGTCGATCGTGCAATTGAATCGGCACATCAGGCATTTCAAAGCTGGTCTGCCCTTTCTCCAACAGAGCGACGTTTACGTCTGTTAAAAGCTGCGGACCTGATGGATCAAAAGACTGAACTCTTTATTCAGACCGCGATCCGTGAAATTGGTTCTACTGCAACATGGTATGGTTTTAATGTTCACCTTGCAGCCAATATGCTACGTGAAGCCGCTGCCATGACGACCCAGATTGATGGCAGCATTATTCCCTCGGATGTTCCAGACAACATCGCTATGGGCATCCGAGTACCATGTGGTGTTATCGTCGGGATGGCACCATGGAATGCACCAATTATTCTGGCAACCCGTGCCTTGGCAATGCCACTGGCTTGCGGTAATACCGTAGTTCTAAAGGCATCAGAATCTTGCCCAGCGACCCATCGTTTGATTGGCGAAGTCCTTCATGAAGCAGGTTTAGGTGATGGCGTTGTGAATGTCATTACCCATGCTCCACAAGATGCCCCAGAAGTGGTCGAGCGGCTGATCTCTCACCCTCTAACTAAACGGATTAATTTTACCGGTTCAACCCATGTGGGCCGAATTATTGCTGAAACAGCAGCAAAATATTTAAAACCGGTCCTGCTCGAACTTGGTGGAAAAGCACCTGTAATTGTGCTTGATCAAGCTGACATCGATGAAGCGGTCAATGCCGTGACCTTCGGTGCATTTTTTAACCAGGGTCAAATCTGTATGTCGACAGAACGTGTTCTTGTTGATGAAAAAATTGCTGATTCCTTTATCGAAAAACTCGTGGCGAAGGTCAAAACTATTCGCGCTGGCAATCCACTTGAGAGTGATGCCCCACTTGGTGTACTGGAAAGCTTAAAAGCAGCTGAACGTATTGGGAAGTTAATTGAAGATGCACGTGAAAAAGGTGCAAATTTACCACTTGGTTTGGACATCGAAGGTGCTATTATGCAACCTACAATAGTGGTTGATGTCACCAAAGAAATGCAGATTTATGCCGAAGAATCGTTCGGTCCTGTCTGCACAGTACAACGCTTTAAAACAGTTGATGACGCCGTAGAATTGGCAAATGATTCTGAATTTGGTTTGTCAGCAGCCGTGTTTAGCCAAGATTTAGCACAGGCGCTTGCCGTAGCAAAACGGATTGAATCCGGTATCTGCCATATCAATGGTGCCACTGTACATGATGAGGCACAAATGCCATTTGGTGGTGTCAAACAAAGTGGTTATGGACGATTTGGCAGTAAAGTTTCTGTGGCTGAGTTTACTGAATTACGTTGGGTGACCATACAAACCAGCCCACGCCACTACCCAATTTAACGAAAGTAAGAGAGTTGACATGAAGTCAACTCTTTTCGTTGAAAAAGAATAGATAAAAATACATGGAGTAATAACAATGGCACACATGACAGTTCAATCACATAAGCATCCTGAACGATTTGTTAAATTAGGCAGTCATGAAACACATGTTGAATATAAGAATGACGTCTTATACATTTCTCTCAAAGAACAACTTAAGCCTTATCCGCAAAAATTGACCGATCGTTTATTACAGTACGCAGAAACATACCCAAACCGTGTCTTCGCTGCTAAACGTGATAGTTCAGGTCAATGGATTGAACTGACATATGCAGAAACTGCGAATCGTGCATGGCGTATCGCCCAAAGCTTAAAACAATATCCGCATTTATCGACCGAACGTCCCATTGTTATTTTGTCTGGTAACGATCTCGAACACCTCACCTTATCCATGGGCGCAATGCTTGCAGGGATCCCATTTTCAGCTATTTCCCCTGCTTATTCTTTAATTTCCAAAGATTTTGGCAAACTCAAACATGTCTTTGATGTCCTCACGCCAGGTTTAGTTTTTGCCAATGATGGGGAGGATTTTGCTACTGCCATTGAGCACTGCCGTAATGCTGATGATATTGAAGTCGTTACAAACTCTGGCAAACTCGGTGGAAAAACTTGTATTGCTTTCTCTACGCTTCTTGAGTCTGAAATTACAGATATTAAAGCGCACTACGAAACGATTGATGAACATCAAATTGCCAAATTTTTATTTACCTCTGGCTCGACCAAAATGCCAAAGGCAGTACCGACCACACATTTGATGCTCTGCACTAATCAGCAAATGTTGCTGCAAACTTTCCCTGAATTTGAGGAAACACCACCGATTTTGGTCGATTGGTTGGCATGGCATCATACCTTCGGGGGGAGCCATAATGTCGGAATTGCGCTCTATAATGGCGGTACGATTTATATTGATGATGGCAAACCGGTGCCAGGGAAAATGGATGAAACTATTCGTAACCTGAAAGAAATTTCACCAACGGTATATTTAAATGTACCGAAAGGTTGGGAAGAAATCACGGTAGCACTTGAACAGGATGCTGAACTCCGTGAAAAATTCTTTAGCCGTGTCAAAGTATTGTTTTTTGCTGGAGCTGCACTATCTGAAGCAGGTTGGAACCGTCTAGATCAGATTGCACAAGCCCATTGCGGTGAACGCATCCGTATTATGAGTGGCTTAGGCATGACAGAAACCGCGCCATCTTGTGTATTTACTACGGGTCCTAAAGTCATGGCAGGCTTTATTGGCTATCCAGCGCCGGGCTGTGAAGTCAAACTGGCACCATGTGGCGATAAACTTGAATTTTGTGTTCGTGGCAAAAATGTCATGAGACATTATTGGCGTCTGCCTCAAGAACAACAAGCTGATATTTTCGATGAAGAAGGGTTTTACCGTACCGGCGATGCTGTAAAACTTGTTGATCCAAACGACCCAAGCCAAGGCCTTATGTATGACGGACGTATTGCCGAAGACTTTAAACTCAATACCGGCACCTTTGTTAATGTGGGCACCTTACGGAATAAAGTCCTGATTAATGGCAATCTACTGATTCAAGATGTCTGCATTACCGGTTCTAACCTGAATGCGATTGGTTTTCTGATTTTTCCGAAACTTTCAGCTTGTGCTCAACATGCCGGTTTAGATCTTAAACACACGACGGCCCAAGAAGTGTTGAGCCACCCTAAAGTGCAGCAATGGTTTAAACAATTTCTGGTGGACTTCAATAAAGACGCCACTGGCAGTTCAAATACCGTATCAATGCTGTATTTAATGATAGAAGCTCCACAGCTGGATGCCGGAGAAACCACTGACAAAGGCAACTTAAATCAGAGTGGCATTTTAAAACGTCGTGCTGCCATGGTGCAGGAGCTTTATGAAAAACACGTTAATAATCCACTGATTATTCGTATTCCAACCCTTAAACAATAAGCCCTTACCCTGAATTTAGCAGTGCTTTTTATAGCGCTGCTTGGGCAGTTGCATCCAAATCAAGGATAATTCTATGCAAAAAGATAGTGATTTCGAGCTATTTCGTGATAATTATCAACGTTTTTTAGCAGAACATGTTGCACCATTTTATGAAACTTGGGAAGAACAAGGTTTAATTCCTCGCGAAATCTGGCATCGACTTGGAGAAAATGGCTTTTTATGTGTTGACGTACCTGAAGAATACGGCGGTTTTGGTGCCCCGATACATTACTCGCAAATGCTGGTACAAGAAACAGCGCAAGCCGGTTTCACAGCACTGGCTGTAGCTATAGGCGGACAAAGCGAACTCGTTTCTCCTTATATTCAAAATATAGGATCTGAGGAACAAAAAAAATACTGGTTACCAAAAATGGTGTCTGGTGACGTGGTCAGTGCAATTGCCATGACTGAAGCTAATGCTGGTTCTGATCTACAAGCCATCCGTACTCAGGCCATTCTTAAAGATGAACATTATGTTGTAGATGGTTCAAAGACCTTTATTTCTAATGGACAACATGCAGATCTAATTGTATTGGTAGCTAAAACTGACCCACAGGCACGTGCCAAAGGTATCTCCATCCTGCTGGTCGATGCACATTTAGAAGGTGTGAAGAAAGGTCGTAGTCTGAAAAAAATTGGATTACATGCTCAGGATACTGCCGAACTTTTTTTTGATCAGGTTAAAGTACCTAAAAATCAACTTTTAGGTCAAGAAGGTCAAGGCTTCAGTTATCTAATGCAGGAACTTCCTCGTGAACGCCTTAGCATTTCTCTAATGGCACTCGGTTCAATCCTGGGAGCTATTGAAATTACCCGGGAATATGTCTTAGAGCGTAAAGCTTTTGGCCAGGCTTTGGCCCAGTTCCAAAATACCCGTTTTGTTTTAGCTCAAGCCAAAATCAAGGCTCTGGCTGCCCAATCTTTTGTAGATCATTGCAGCCAACTGTATAGCCAAAATGCACTGAGTGTCAGTGAAGTAGCGGCCTTGAAATGTTTTATCACGGATACGCAATGTGAAGTGATTGACCAACTTCTGCAACTTTTTGGTGGCTACGGTTATATGCAGGAATATCCAATTTCACGCTTCTTTGTAGATGCACGTGTGCAAAAAATTTATGGAGGAACCAACGAAATTATGAAAGAAATTGTTGCCCGTGAGCTCTTAGGGAAATAAGAGTCACAGTTTTACATGATTAATAATATAAGGGAAATACTATGACAACCAAAAAATTTATAATCGCATCACTTGCCATACCAGCTTTATTAAGCGCATCTTTTTTACAAGCTGCAGAAACAAAAAAACCAAACGTATTGCTGATTGTGGCAGATGACCTCGGTTTTTCCGATACCGAACCTTTTGGCGGGGAGATTTCCACACCCAACCTCAAAAAACTGGCCAAAGACGGAGCGGTCCTGACCAATTTTTATACTGGGCCAACCTGCTCGGTGACCCGTTCCATGCTGTTAACCGGGAATGATAACCATCAGGCCGGCTTTGGTATGATGACTGAACATATACAACCTGAGCAGAAAGGTAAACTGGGTTATGAAGGACGTTTAAATAACCGGGTCATGACACTTGCTGAAATTTTGAAAACTAAAGGTTATGCCTCATTCATTAGCGGAAAATGGCACTTGGGTGCAACAGAAGATAGCCATGCCAAGGCTCGCGGTTTTGATCGTTCATTTACCTTAATGCCGGGCGGAGCAGCACATTTGGATGCCACCCCATTATATCCAAGTAATTATACAGCTCGGTATTTGGAAGATGGCAAAGAAACTACACTGCCTAAAGAGTTTTTTTCAAGTGATTTCTTTACCTCTCAACTGATTTCTTATTTAGAAAATGACCGTAAAAATGATCAGCCTTTCTTTGGTTATCTAGCCTTTACGGCACCGCATTGGCCTTTGCAGGCACCCGATCAATACCTGAAGAAATATGAAAACTTCTATCAGGATGGTTATGAAAAGATCCGTCAGGCACGTCTGGAGCGAATGATCAAATTGGGCATCATGCCTAAAGGCACCAAAATCAATAACCCACTGATGCATGCATTTCCTGCCTGGGATAAGCTGAGCGAAACACAGAAGCGGGATCAAGTGAAAACCATGCAGATTTATGCGGCCATGATTGATAACATGGATCATAACATCGGGCGTGTGGTGGACTATCTCAAAAAAACCGGTGAACTGGATAATACCCTGATTTTATTTATGTCAGATAATGGTGCAGAAGCTATCACCCCTGAATCCTTAGGAAAACCGGAAGATAAAAATAGTGTTCGGAAATGGATAGATAATACATTAGACAATAGCATTGAAAATATGGGTAAAAAGGGCTCTTATGTCACTTTGGGGCCACAATGGGCACAAGTTGCCTCGACGCCTTTACCTCATTTTAAGAGCCTCTTATCCAATGGCGGTATTCACGTACCAGCAATAATCCGTTATCCAAATAAAATTCAAGCAGGTCAAATTCAATCTGAGACATTACATGTAATTGATTTTGTTCCAACTATACTTGAACTCACCGGTGCTAAAAGACCGAATACCTTCAATGGTAATAAGTTAATTAAGATGGAAGGTCGCTCATTCCTCCCCGTATTTAAAAACAAGGCTTTACCAGAACGTGCTTTAGGTTGGGAATTTAATAGTCGACGCGCATTATACAAAGGTGATTGGGCCGTCCAGTTTCAGGCTCCGCCGTATGGCACAGGTGAGTGGGAACTGTATAACCGTAAACTAGATCCAAGCTTCAGTATTAACCTCGCCCTAAAAAATCCGGAAAAAGTCACAGCACTGGCAAAAGACTGGGAGGCCTATGCTGAACGTGTGGGGATTGTAGAAGCACCAATTCGCTATAAATATGGTCAAATGAATTGTTTTTACGGAAAATGTATTCAATCTGAAGCCTTAAAAAATTTAATTAAATAACCTTAATGAGAGTAATTTTCATGAAAGATATCTTTATATATTTCATACCATTTTTCTCTATTAGTCTTTGTGGAGGTTAATGAAGAGATGAAATTAAGCGTATCGTAAGCTTATAAATAGTCTAACTATTTTTAACATCGAAGATTAATTTCGAACGGCTGAACTGGTAAGTAAAAGAGAAAATATTAGATTTTCCAGTACAGCGGTTAAATAGTTAAAAAAATAAGGAATCAAGGACGATGAGTATTTTTAAATACATGATTTTCACAAGTGGAGTACTGCTTAGTGCATGCGATACACCACCTAAAAATGTGCCGCAAGCCAAACAGCAGCTTGCGCTGGGAAGTCAGGGCCAGTGCCAAAAATATTCCGGCCTGCCACTGGACTGGCAGAAGCAGCCGGAAGCAGGTATGGTGAAAATTCCGGGCGGAACCTTTCAGATTGGCAACAACGAGAGTTACTCGGAGGAGCGTTCTTTATATAAAAGCGAACGTAAAGTTTCGGACTTCTGGATGGATGCCACTGAAGTCACCAATGCACAATTCCAGAGTTTCGTCGATGCTACTGGCTATGTCACTGAAGCTGAACAGCAAGGTGAGGCCGCTGTGTTTATCCCGCCGCAACAGCAGGTTCGTGAACTGGGATGGTGGTCGCTTACCAAGGGCGCAAACTGGAAACAACCATGGGGGGCGAATTCTACCCGAAAAATACAACCGAATGAACCGGTCCGAATGGTGACTTTAAAAGATGCTATCGCCTATGCAGACTGGCTGGGTCGGGAGCTGCCTTCTGAGGAGCAGTGGGAATATGCGGCCAAGGGCTTTAGCAAGCATCGTGATGTCAGTGCCGATCTGGATCATATCAATGCCAATGTCTGGCAGGGAGAGTTTCCTTATCAGAATGACAATAAAGACGGTTATGTCGATGTTGCACCGGTAGGCTGTTATGAAGCCAATGGATTTGGTTTGTACGACATGATCGGCAATGTCTGGGAATATACTAACAGCCCTTTTACTGGAACCCATGATGATCATATGGGCATGCATCAGCTCAATACCCATCAAATGCCTAGCTTTAATCAATACACCATTAAGGGCGGTTCTTTCCTCTGTGCCTCCAACTATTGCATGCGTTACCGGGCGTCTGCCAGACATGCACAAGAGGTCGATCTGGGCATTAGCCATGTCGGTTTTAGGACCATAAAAAACATCAAATAATTTAATGGATTAAGTATGAACAAGCACGTTTTGATTGTGCCAGTGGCCTGCACCCTGGCAGCAACGGTTAACTTCGCCTGCGCAAAAGAAGTAAATCTGGATATCCAGCTAAAAAACCTGTATGTAGAACGGGATTTTAATGATCGGGCCAAGCCCTCGATTGGCAACTGGAGTCAGGGGGTAATTGCCCGCGCAAAGGGCGAGCATGCACTGACTGAAAATACTGTACTTACATTTACCGGGTCGCTGCAATACGCAAAGCGTCTCAGTGAGGATAAGCACTTAAACGACATGATTTTACCCTTCAATCCAGTCACTCGAGAGCAGGCTTCAAGTTATCATAAAGTCGCAGGTTCGATCGGGCTAAAATACCAGCAACATAAAATTAGCTGGGGTGAACAGTGGGTAGATACCCCCTTGGCCACCACCGATTATACACGTCAACTCGTCACTACTTATCAGGGACTAGTATATTCTGGCCAGCTGACTGAACAGCTCAAGCTGGATGTAGGCTATCTGGATAAATATTCACCACGTAATGAAGAAGATTTTCGGAAAATATCGGTATCCAAAAAGGAGTCCGACGGACTGGGGTATATCGATTTAAAATTTAGTGCCTTGCAGAACAAGCTCCAGACCCAGCTGTTTTTAAGTGAACTGGAAGACTTGTATAATCAGTATTCCCTGGGGGTGCAATATAAAACTCAAGCTGACCAGTTAAGATTAAATACTAAGTTCCGCTATTATTATACCGAGGAGAGCGGGGCCAAATATTTAGGTAATGTTGACAACCAGTATTATGGCCTCTTGCAGGAAGTCGGTTATGGTGCCAATACTTTTGGGGTGGGAATTCAAAAAATCCACGGGGAAAGCGACTTCCCGATGCTCGATGGTGGTGTACCCGTTTTAAGTTACATTCATTGGACAGGAATTTTTAATAAAGCGAATGAACTCGCTTATCACTTTACTTTTAATCATGATGCTAGCTGGTTAGTCCCCGGATTGAATGTGCTCGTTCGTTATGTGGATGGTCAGGACTACAGCATCAAGGGGCAAAAGGGCTATGATGAAAGTGGACTAGACTTAATTATAGACTATAGGGTGAAGGAAGGAAAACTCAAGGGTTTAGGTTTTAAATGGCTAAATATAAACTATAAAAATAATACTAATGGTGATTATACTGAAAACCGCTTCTTTACCACCTATAGCAAAAAGTTTTAAAAACTCTGATATCCAAATTTCAAGGGAGGAATGAGTAGGTCTCTTATATGTTTACATTTAATATTCTCCAAACTATCCAAGTTTGAAAAACATTAGATGACAGCGTCAGAATTGTAATTAGAATTTTTTATATATTAAGCTTCCTAAAATAAATTAGGTAGCTTTTTTAAAAAAAAGCTTTTCGATACCATTCCCTAACTTAAATAAACTATCTCTAACATACTCTATATTGTTCATTTTTTGATATAAATAATATATAAGGATCGCTGATTATGGATCAACTAATTTTTCAAAACCTACCGCCTATCCATCGACTTCTAAATGGCCATGATATTCAGTGGCATGCAGATAGACGTGAAATTTCAGTAAACTATACAGCTAATGAAAACTTTACCAATCCACGTGGTACAGTAGAAGGCGGCATGATTTGCGCAATGCTTGATGATGCAATGGGCATTCTAGCAGCCTTAAATCAGAGTCAAAAACCGGCAGCAACCATCAATCTTTCTATGGATTTTTTTAGACCCTGCGATGTGGGTGAGGTACAAGTAAAAGCTTGGTTTATTAAAGAAGGGAAAACAATTCTGAGTATTGAAAGTGAAGCATGGCAACATAATAAACTGGTTGCAAAAACCAGTGCCTCTTTCATTATTCTGTCTTAAGGTAACCTTTAGAAGTTAGCTGATCATCATAGCTATTTTAACTAATTCAAATGGTTAATGGGTTATTTGCAACAGTAGGCTAGAAACTAAATAACCTACTGTTGCAATTAGCATAAATAGATAAAGCTTATTATTTTAATGTTTAAATTAAAGACTGAATGATTCGTCGGGCATGGGTCAGACCCACATCAATATGTATACCGATCATCTCAGGATGATTAAAATCATCTAGGTTCTTGTACTGGTTTTCTATCACTTCTTTATCTTCATCAAAAGTCTGTTTTGTCTGATCAATGACTAACTTTGCAATATGTTCGCGGTCATGTTTAGGATTGGTCGACATGGTCCAAAAATAATGACAAGAATTCTCTGTTTCAGGCGTAATTGCATGAAACCCTCTCATATGAAATCCTTTACGATCTGGATTTTCCAGGGAGTCATCACCTGCTTCTATGGCTCCTGTCCAAATACGGATATGAGAAACTCGAAAATCAATTTCTTGCCAACGGTCTATTTTATTTTTAAACGGATAAGCCATACTGTAGGTTGGCGGTGGGTCCGATTCAAGCATATGCCGTGTGACTATGACTTGATTACCTATCACTTTGGTTTTCATGGTCGCATTCATATGAGCTTTTGCATTACCACCAATAGTTTTTAAATGAACATAGGCTAAATGGCTTAAGTCCATTAAATTATCATGAATGAGCTGATAAGGTGCCTGATAATGATATCGGTCTCCATCATATAAGTAATCTGGATCATCATGATATGGGTAGTCTGGTGCTTCTATGAGAGGTACACTTTCTTCTTTTCCATACCACAACCAGATCAAACCTTGTTTTTCTTCAAGATAAAATGATTTGATTTTCGCTTTTGAAGGGATTCTATTTTGCCCTGGAACCTCTATACACTGTCCATTTTCATCATATAGCAATCCATGGTAGCTACAGCGAATTTTACCCTGCTCCAAAAGTCCTTGGGATAACGGCATCCCCCTATGGCAGCAGCGGTCCTCTAGTGCAACAGCTTTGCCCTTTTTATCTCTAAAGATAACCGTTGGAATATTTAAAATTTTACGTCCAAGTAAATTATCTTGTAGCTCTTTAGAGAGTGCGATGATATACCACTGATCTTTTGGGAAAGGGCTTCTTGTTGAGATTTCTTGATCTACCAGCTTAATTTGACGACCACTATTCATAGCACTACATCCTTTTTATAATGATTCTGATGCTTTCCTTAAACACAATTATCCTGAAGAAAAATTACGAGTTTTTTAAAACAGAATAAGATCTACATGAATAAAAATAGGAGAAATTAGTTGTCATGTTAACCAATTGGTTGACATGACAACAAAATATTAACAATCCATGTTAAAGTGGTTTAAAGACTTTTTGATACACGCTGTATGGATACTTCACTTAAACTTCAATTAGATCGATATATTCCTGCTTTAATTAACTTTTTTTCAAATAAGATGTCGAATGGTGCATCACAACTGTATGCTTTTTTATTTGATATGGGAGTCACAGATTGGCGCATTCTTTCTCTTTTAGCGGTTGAAGAGAATATTCCTGCAAGTAGAATTTGTCATGTTATTGGACTGGATAAGAGCGCTGTGAGTCGCTCTTTGGCAAAACTCCAAGAACGTGGTTATATTAAAATGACAGTAGATAAAAAAGATTCTCGTGTGAAAAAAAATACGCTCACATCTGCTGGTCTAATCATGTATGAAAAAATGTATCAAGTAGCCAAAGAGCGAGAAGAAAAAATTTTAGAGGTACTTTCTGACGAAGATCAAGAGCATTTAATTCGGATCTTAAATATTTTAAATTGTGAAATTAATGATATTAATGAATTTTTTATAGAAAAATATATTCAAAAATAACTATCAACCTTATGATTTAAATAGGGTCTGTTGACATTTCATAAGTTATTTATCTTGAAATATCTCTCGCTAAAAAGGTCAGCAAATGCTGACCTTTTGTCATTTTACCGCTTTTTATCGCATGCTTAGATATCTAGGAATACCGTTTCATTATCACCCTGGATACGTACATCAAAACGATAAACCACTTCACTATCACGTTCTTCACGTTTGGCAATTAAAGTCTGACGACGTGGCGCCCATTCGATTCCATTCAGCAATGGATCTTTAGCATTGGCTTCTGCCTCATCATCAAAGTAAATACGAGTATGTAAACCTAAGTTAATACCACGTGCAAAAATGACTAAAGCAATATGCGGTGCCTGACGGGTACCTTTACGCCCCGGTACAGCGCCTGGCTTAATCGTATCAAAGCTCCATAACCCCGTTTCAAAGTTTGCAGCTGCACGGCCCCAGCCAAAGAAATGTGGATCAGCCTGTTTACCTTGAATATCTGCCTTACTTGGATAGACGCCATTTGCATCTGCCTGCCAGATTTCAACCAATACATCACGTAAAGGTAGACCGAGGCCATCAAATACCTGACCTTCAAGGCGAATACGTTCACCTTGAGTTTCAGCTTTAACTAATTGGTTATTAAAACTATGCTCAAATACTTCAATGCCTGCCTGATTGGGCATCAGGCCAATATGGACGTATGGACCACCTGTTTGAGATGGTGTTTCATGTAATTCCTGAAAATTCCAACCGTTCATCATGATGCTCCTTATCACGTTAATTCATTTTCAAAATAAGTTCCGCGGCGACCACGTAAAGTAATGTCAAAGCGATAACAACGGCTGTCAGCCTCAATGAAATTACTCTTGTCTTCCAAGGCAATCAAAGCACGGCGTTGCTGCTCTGAAGGAACCGTTTTTAGAATTGGGCAGCTGTCAATTAAAGTATCGCCTTCAAAATAAAATTGCGAAATGAGACGTTGTGCCCAGCCATCTGCTATTACCGAGAAATGAATATGTGCAGGACGCCATTCATTGATACGGTTACGCCAAGGATATGGACCCGGTTTAATGGTACGGAAAATGAAAAAACCATTTTCATCCGTCAGCATACGACCACAACCACCAAAGTTAGGATCCATTGCACCAATATATTGGTCATTTGGATGACGATAACGACCAGAAGCATTTGCCTGCCAGACTTCAATCAGGGCATTTTTAACCGGACGACCAAATTGGTCACGCAAGTAACCATGAATAATGACACGTTCACCAACAGGTAAACCATCTTTGGCATAGTTCAAAATCAAGTCATTGTCTTTAGGCCCTAAAAGTGCTGAGGTGAAATGTGGTGCCGTTACTTCAGTCAGGGTTTGCGCAATTGAAATGAGTGCATTTTTCGGCGAACGCAGCACACTGGTTTTATAACCCGGTGCGTAGGCCGGTGGATGATCATCCGTATTACGTTGCGCATAAGCGCCTAGTTGATTCTGAATCATGAATCTCTCCTTGTTCAATTCTAAAAAATCGTCCGTTATTTAAGTTTGGTCGGTGTAATACCAAGTTCTACAAAAACTTCCTCTGCCATGTGCATTGCAGCGTTTGCAGCAGGTAAACCTGCATATAAGGAAGCATGTAAAAACAGTTCTTTAAGCTCATCTTTGGTAACACCATTGTTAAAACATGCACGAATATGCATACGTAACTCAGCTTCACGACCCAATGCGAGCAAAATACCGATAGTTACCAGACTACGGGTATGACGTGGTAAACCTGGACGTGACCATACTTCTCCCCAGGCAAAACGACTGATGAAGTTTTGGAAGTCTTCATTAAAGTCATTTAAATTTTCCAAAGAGCGTCCGACATGTGCTTCACCTAACACTTCCGTGCGCACTTCTATTCCCTGTTTGTAACGTTCTTCATCATTCATGATCAATACACTCTTTAACGCTGATAAGGCGGAGTGAAAATGTCTGAGGAACACCTTCATTCCATAATGATCTTTAATTGAAATCAGTACTTTGCAATAAATTCTGCAAAGACTTGGTTAAATTCTTGTGGAACCTCAATATTTGATAAATGTGAAGCATCTAGCACCGCAATCTCACAGTTCGGTATATGTGCTTGCATAAATTCGCCATCTGCCACCGTTGTCACAGGATCAAGCCCACCGCATAGCGCCAGACAAGGGACTTGAATCATTTCAATCCGTTCACGTAAGTCAGCTTGAGCGAGTGCACGACACGATGCTGCATAGCCTTTCGGCGGTGTCACTGACAAACTTTGAATGGTCTGCTGTGCAAGGCGATCGTGCATATAATCAAATTTGTTGCTGAACCACCGGGTGTGTGTTGTGCTGACAATATCGGCCAATCCCTGTTCTTCGACCGCATCTGCACGTGATAACCATGCTTCAGCTTGTCCAATCTTCGCGGCTGAATTGGCAATGGTAATACTCAGGAAACGCTGTGGCGCGATTAAACCCAATTGCAGACCAGTGATTCCGCCCATCGAAATACCACAAAAATGCGCTTTTTCAACTTTGAAGTGATCAAGAATATCAATGACATCATTAGCTAAGTTGCTCAGTGTGCTATTTTCAATGACCGCACTTTTACCATGACCGCGGGTGTCATAACAGATCACAAAGTAGTCTTCAGCAAATGCAGCAACTTGAGCCTGCCACATGCCGTGATCTGTACCCAATGAGTTCGAAAAAATAAGGGCTGGATGAGCGGTATCACCAAAAGTGTAAACAGCCAATTGTTGGCCATTACGATTATTGATAAGTGTCATGATGGCTATTTTCCTTGAACACGTTGCAATACCGCATCGATCTGCTGCTGGGTATTACCTAAATAATTTTGTGGATTAAAAATCTGGCTTAATTGTTCCGAATTAAATACAGCTAAAATTTCAGGATGATTTTGTGCTACTTCTAATAAGTGACGTTGTTCAGCAACTGCCTGTTTACATGCGGCCTCAACTAGATGATGTGCATTGAGTCGACCTAACTTCGGTGCCAAAGACATCATGAGGGCTTCTGCCATAATTAAGCCCTGAGTACATTCTAGATTGCGGCACATATTGTCTGTCTGTACTTCCAAGCCCTCAAAAACTTCTATCGCACGTTGCAGGCTACCAGCACATAATTGGAAGATTTCAGGCAGTGCCAGCCACTCAGCATGCCAGGCCCCCAAACTACGTTCATGTTCCTGAACCATACTTTGATAGATACTTGACATGAGTGCAGGGACACGATTGGCTGCTGCCAGAATTGAGGCTGCTGCAACAGGATTACGTTTATGCGGCATCGTCGATGATCCGCCACGCCCTGCTCCGCTTGGTTCAAACACTTCTGCAATTTCGGTTTGCATCATCAATGACCAATCGCGTGCCATCTTGCCCAAGTTACCTGTAATTGTGGCAAGCACATGGGTTATTTCCACAATACGATCACGTTCGCCATGCCAAGTACAATCCGGGACATTGAGTTGAAGTTCTGCTGCAAACGCCTTTATAACTGCACTGCCTTGATCAATAAGTGAAGCAAGTGTACCCACAGCTCCACCTAATTGTGCAGTGAGCGCAACATGTTTGAGTGCTTGCACACGCTCAAAATCCCGCTGTAAGCTTGAAAGCCAACGTGCAGTTTTATGACCGAACGTCATTGGTAAGCCTTGTTGTAGCCATGTCCGACCAATCATGACTTGATCACGATATTGTTCGGTAAGTACCTGAGTTGCTTGAATAGCTTCCGTCAACTGTTTTTCGATAATATTTAAGGCATCTCGACACTGTAAAATACAGGCCGTATCAATAATATCTTGGCTTGTTGCTCCCCAATGCACATAGCGCGAAGCATCTTCATCGACTTTTTTAACCGCAGCCGTCAATTGCTTCACAAAGGGAATCGCAATGTTTCCAGCAAGTCCTGATGCACTTGCAAGCGAAGTAAAGTCAATGACCTCAATCACCTGTTGTTGGGCAATGTGCACAATATTTGCTGCCGCTGAAGCAGGAATCACACCCACTTTTGCCTGAGCTTGAGCCAATGCTGCTTCTGCTTGCAACATATAACGCACTACCCCTTCATCACTAAATATTGCAGTGATCTCAGTTTGGTAAAATAGACTTGCGTATAATTGGCTCATTTGAATATCCTTTTTCTAACTCGTTTTAAATACCTTTCATTGTTTTTAAGCAAAAAATGAAAGGTATTTAAATTTATACACGTTCAATAATCAAAGCGATGCCTTGACCGACACCAATACACATTGAACAAAGACCGTATTTACCGCCAGTCTGTTCAAGCTGGTTCAGTGCGGTTGTCACCAGACGCGCACCTGAAGCACCGAGTGGATGACCCAAAGCAATCGCGCCACCGTTTGGATTGACTTTCTCTGAACCATCTTCAATGCCAAGGTCACGGGTACAAGCCAACGCTTGAGCAGCAAAAGCTTCATTCAGCTCGATCACATCCATCTGCTCTAAAGTCAGACCGGTTTGTGCCAATAGTTTCTTGATGGCAGGCGCAGGACCAAAGCCCATGATACGCGGTTCAACACCGACGACGGTTGAGCCAATGATTTTGGCACGCGGTTTTAAACCGTATTGTGCAATGGCGTCATCCGATGCAATCAACAGTGCTGCTGCACCATCGTTAATGCCTGATGCATTACCGGCTGTGACGGTACCATCTGCTTTCACCACAGGTTTCAGTTTTGCCAATGCCTCTGCTGTGGTTGAAGCACGTGGATGTTCATCAGTATCGACAACGATCGGTTCGCCTTTACGTTGTGGAATCACCACCGGAATAATTTCTTTATCAAAGAAACCTTTGGCTTGTGCTGCAGCGGTACGTTGCTGGCTGGTCAGGGCAAATTTGTCCTGATCGGCACGGTTAATCCCGAACTGTTCAGCGACATTTTCAGCCGTTTGCGGCATGGTTTCTACGCCGTACATTTCTTTCAGTTTCGGATTGATGAAACGCCAGCCCATGGTGGTGTCTTCAATCTTTTGGCTACGGCCATAAGCAGATTCAGATTTACCCATCACAAATGGCGCACGGCTCATTGACTCAACGCCACCCGCGACAATCAGTTCAGCTTCGCCCGCTTTAATGGTACGTGCTGCAATCGCAATCGCGTCCAGTGATGAACCACACAGACGGTTAATCGTTGTTGCAGGTACTTGGTATGGTAAACTGGCTAATAGAGCCGACATACGGCCGACGTTACGGTTGTCTTCACCGGCCTGATTGGCACAGCCATAGATCACATCATCGACCTGCTCCCAGTTCACACTTGGATTGCGTTCCATCAAAGCTTTAATTGGCAGCGCACCTAAGTCATCAGCACGAATAACTGCCAGTCCACCGGCATAACGGCCGAGTGGGGTACGGATGGCATCAATGATGTATGCGTTTTTCATATCTATTTTTCCAAATTATTTTAATCCCTCCCGACCTCCCTTTAAAAAAGGGAGGAGATTCCTACCTAAAATCACGAGGTGGAAGTCCCCCTTTGAAAAGGGGGATTTAGGGGGATTTAAAATTACCTTTAAAGTGTATTAACCTTGAGTCGCATCAACTAGTTTTGCACCCGTCATCGACTGCAATTCTTCAAATGACAGCCCTTCGACTTTCTCAATCACTTTCATGCCTTCATCTGTCACGTCAATCACGCACAGGTCGGTATAAATACGGTCTACACATTTCAGGCCAGTCGCCGGATAGCTCAGTTCCGCTACAATTTTTGGCTCGCCTTTTTTAGTGACGTGATCGGTAGTGATAAAGACTTTCTTGGCACCGACTGCAAGGTCCATTGCACCACCTACTGCAGGAATTGCATCTGGGGCACCGGTATGCCAGTTGGCTAGGTCACCATTTTCTGCAATCTGGAACGCACCCAATACGGCGATGTCTAAGTGACCGCCACGCATCATCGCGAAAGAATCCCCATGATGGAAGAAACAGCCACCGGTCAGCATGGTCACATATTCTTTACCGGCATTGATCAGTTCCGGATCTTCTTCACCTGGTGCAGGTTTTGGACCAAAGGCCAATAAACCGTTTTCAGAATGCAGGAATACATCTTTATCTGCAGGCAGGTAGTTTGAAATTTTGGTTGGCAGACCAATCCCGAGGTTGACATAGGCACCATCTGGAATGTCTTGGGCAACGCGTTCAGCAATCTGGTCACGGGTCAGTTTGCTATAGCTCATTTCTTTTCTCCTAATCCGTGATTACTGTGCAGGTTTCACTCGTACAACATGTTGTACAAAAATACCCGGGGTGATGATGTGTTCAGGGTCTAAAGCACCTAACTCAACCACTTCAGAGACTTGTGCAATCGTGACATCGGCAGCCATCGCCATGATTGGGCCAAAGTTACGTGCAGATTTGCGGTAAACCAGGTTACCCCAACGGTCGCCTTGCTGTGCTTTGATTAAAGCAAAGTCAGCTTTAATTGGGTTTTCTAAAACGTAGTCTTTGCCTTCATAGTTCATGGTTGGTTTGCCTTCTGCCAGCAACGTACCAAAACCAGTCGGAGTGTAGATTGGACCTAAGCCCATACCAGCCGCCTGAATACGGCAAGCCAGATTTCCTTGTGGCACCAGTTCCAGTTCAATTTTTCCAGCACGATACAATTCGTCAAATACCCAGGAATCAGACTGACGCGGGAATGAGCAGATGATTTTACGCACTGCACCAGCTTTGAGTAATTTAGCCAGACCGTAGTCGCCATTACCGGCATTGTTATTGACGATCACCAGATCTTTAACACCAAGTTTGATCAAACCATCAATCAGCTCAGCAGGCTGACCTGCAGTACCAAAACCACCGATCATGATGGTAGATCCGTGTTTGATTTGTGAAAGTGCTTCGACCAGTGAGGCAGAACTTTTATCGATCATCAAATAACTCCATGTATTGCCACTCAGTACAAAAATTTTGAGAACCTAAGGTTCTGGTTTGAACACATTCTGGACGGAGAACAAATTCCAACCAAAATCTTTAGGATTCTGTGTGATCTATTCTTGATAAATTCCAAGCTTTCGACTACGGTTTAAAAATAGTTTTGTACGGTTTACATAATCATTGCACGATGATCGAACAAAAATTTTATTAATTCTCAGAATTGAATAAAGCAACTGTAAAAATAGTGAGTGAATTAATATATGAAGATTAAGGAATTGACATGACAATCAATAACGGTGCCCGCGATCAGCTGATCCAGAATCCTGAAAATAAAAAAATAATTCGTCATGAAGATTTTATTGCTGGAGTAAGTAAGGGGCTGGCGATTCTGGATTGCTTTGCCAATGATCGATATCGTTTAAACGTTAGTATGGCAGCTGAAAAGACAGGACTTACACGAGCTGCTGCACGTCGTCATTTACTGACACTGGAATATCTTGGTTATTTAGATTTTGATGGACATTTTTATTCTTTGAGTCCCAAAGTACTTAAATTTTCAGGGGCTTATCTGAGTGGAGCACAGTTACCCAAGATTGCTCAACCACTTCTTAATTTACTGACCCAGCAAACTTCATTAATTTACTCTGTGATGGTCTTGGATGGTTTTGAGGCGATTACCATCGCGCGTAGTGCCGCCCATCAACAAACTGATCGAGTCAATCCTTATGGCTTACATCTCGGTAATCGGTTACCCGCGCATGCTACTTCAGCAGGAAAAGTTTTATTGAGTTATTTAGGTCCTGAGTCACAGCAAGAATGGCTTGAGCAATATCCTTTAAAATCACTGACCAAATACACCTATACAGATAATCAGGCATTTTTAGCTCTATTACAGCAAATTCGTGCTGATGAATTTTGCTATTCAGCAGAAGAGCATGAACTTGGTGTTCATGCGCTCGCAGTTCCAATTTATAATCACCGTGCCGATGTGGTTGCTGCTTTAAATATCGTATCTCCTACTGGACGTACCAGTAAAGAATATTTACAACAGCATATTTTGCCTTTACTACAACAAACAGCGCGTGAATTCCGTCAATTTGTTTAAGCCATTTTCTAGATAGAATGTGAATGTTGTAAATGAATACCTTTTCTCTAAAATAAAAAAACACATCGAGCTCAAATGAACTCGATGTGTTTTGAATCTAGCGCAGATTTAAATAACAAAAGTCTTTAAATTTGCACTTAGCTCGCTTTTTGTAGCGGTAAGCCTACATAATTTTCAGCAAGTGTCGTCTGCCCTGCTTCTGATCCTAAAATGTAGCTTAATTCTGCTTGTTTGATTTTATGTTCAAACTCAGTTTCTGTTTCAAAACGATGAAGTAAATGTGTCATCCACCAAGAAAAACGTTCTGCTTTCCAGACACGTTTTAAACAGTTTTCCGAATAGCTATCAATGCCGGCTTCTGAACCATTGTCATAGTATTCAATCAAGGCTTTAGACAAGAATGCGATATCTGATGCAGCAAGATTTAAACCTTTAGCACCTGTTGGCGGCACAATATGCGCTGCATCCCCTGCCAGGAACAATTTCCCAAAACGCATTGGCTCTGTTACAAAGCTACGTAATGGTGCAATACTCTTTTCAATTGAAGGACCTGTGATTAACTTTTCACGGCTTTCAGGATCAAGACGGTTTTTCAACTCTTCCCAGAATTGCTCATCTGACCAGTTTTCAACTTTGTCTGTTAATGGGACCTGTAAATAGTAGCGGCTACGTGTATTTGAACGCATACTGCATAATGCAAAACCACGTTCAGATTGTACATAAATCAACTCATCTGCTATTGGTGGTACATCTGCAAGTACACCCAACCAGCCAAATGGGTACACTTTTTCAAAGGTCTTGATTTTATCTTCAGGAACACTTGCACGGCATACACCATGGTAGCCATCACAACCTGCGATAAAATCACATTGAACTGTGACCTGACGGCCTTTATGTTCAAATGTCACCGAAGGCTGCTCACCATAAAATTCATGAACTTGTACATTACTTGCTTCGTAGAAAGACATTAATTGCGCTTCAATACGTGCTTGCATCAGGTCTTTGGTTACTTCAGTTTGACCATAAACAGTGACCTGCTTACCTCCGGTGAGTTGGGTTAGATCCACACGGTGTTTCTCACCATTGGTTAGAATTTCAATACCGTTATGTGGTAAGCCCTTTTCTCTGAGTTGAGCATCTACACCGGCTTCAGCCAAAAGGTCAACAGATACCTGCTCGAGAATACCAGCACGGATACGGCTTGCTACATACTCAGCACTACGCTGCTCAATTAAAATATGATCAATACCGGCTTTATAGAGTAATTGTCCAAGCAATAATCCTGCTGGACCTGAACCAATAATTGCGACTTTAGTATTTAAAATTTCCATATGCTGACAATTCCTTAATAGCCATCCTTTTTTACAAGCTAAAAAATTTTTATGTTTCTGCCTAGACTTTAGCCTCAATCCCTACCGAAATAGGTGACTTTTGTCCGATGATCGGACAAGATATTTAAGAAAATAACTAATGAGGGATATATAATTGCGCAAGGATTTAATTTTTAGTGAGAATAATAATGAGTCTATTCAATATGATGATTACATTGCAGGTCTAGCAAAAGGTTTAAGTTTGCTAGAATGCTTCGGTATTGAACGTCAAAAGCTCAATGTTACTCAGATTGCTGAACGTACCGGACTAAGCCGTACTGCGGCACGACGCTATGTCCGTACACTCAAATTTCTGGGTTATCTCGATACAGATGAACATTTTTACTGGCTAACCTATAAGGTGCTACGCTTTTCCAGTGCTTATCTCAGTTCTGCATATTTACCGAAAGTTGCCCAGCCCATGCTTAATCTCTTAAGCATAAAAACTGCTTTAAGCTATTCGGTGGCAGTGCTGGATGAGCATGAAGTCGTACCTGTCGCAAAAAGTATTGCTCCCCAAATTGATACCAGCAAACTTAGTCCGCTTGGTGTACATCTGGGGAATCGCCTGCCTGCTTATGCAACATCAACGGGTAAAATATTGCTTTCACGTTTAAGTTTTGAAGCCCAACAGCAATGGCTAGATAAATTCAACCTGAAAAGACTCACTCCTTACACGATTACGGATCCTCAAGTATTTTTAAAAATATTGCAGGAAGTGGGTCAGCTTGATTACTGTATTTCTACAGAAGAACATGAATTAGGAATCATTGCGATGGCCGTACCGATTTTAAATATGCAGGGAGATACTGTAGCTGCACTAAACTGTATAGGCTCAAGCAATCGGATTGATGCCAATTATTTAATACAAAATATCCTTCCATTGCTCAAACAAACTGCTCATGATTTGCGTGCCATACTTTGATGATATTGCATGATTTCTATACTCATTTATGTTTTATATGCTGAGTAATTGATCATGCATATTGTTTTTTACAAAATGAATGCCTGTATTCATACTTTTTAATTCCTAGTATTTCACTTGATTATTCAATGATTTCCTAGGATCTGTGGATCCAATTAATCCATAAAAACGATTAAAACATTTATTTTATGCTTGAATTTGGATCCAATAATGCTACATTTTGCATATCGCAGATTTGCTGATTAAAACTTCAGCAACAAAACATGGACGGGTTTTGGTGCGATGAACATATTAAAAACATTACTAGGATGACACCTAAGGGCTAGGTAGGGCTGATTAAATGAATCAATTATTGATATTCGTTGATAGGTTCATATCCCCGCGATAGGTGTCTAAATCCATGGAGAAAGTAAATGGTTCAGAACCCTCGTGAGGAAATGAATAACAAAACCATGAATAGATATCAGTGGTTTGTTATCGGTATCTGTGTTCTTTTAAATGTCATCGATGGCTTCGATGTGCTGGTGATGGCATTCACTGCATCATCGGTATCAGCTGAATGGGGACTTACAGGTGCGCAATTAGGTGCTTTATTAAGTGCTGGTCTATTTGGTATGGGGGCTGGTTCTTTATTCCTGGCACCTTGGGCAGACAAAATTGGTCGTCGCCCGTTAATCCTGCTTTGTCTACTAATTAGTAGTGTCAGCATGATTGCTGCTTCACTAGTACAGAATGCAACTCAACTCGGTATTATGCGTTTTATTACTGGTCTGGGGATTGGTGGTATTTTAGCGAGCAGTAATGTGATTGCCAGTGAATATGCATCTTTACGCTGGAGAAGCCTGGCAGTAAGTTTGCAGTCCACTGGATATGCAATTGGTGCAACTATTGGTGGTATGATCGCAATTGCTTTGATCAGCCATTTCGGCTGGCGTTCTGTGTTCCTTGCAGGTGGCTTAACGACCATGTTAATGCTGGTGGTAGCATACTTCACTTTACCTGAATCACTTGACTACCTGCTGGTTAAACAGCCAAAAAATGCTTTGGATCGTATTAATCATCTCTGCCAACGTATTGGTTTAACTCGTATTCCTCAGCTTCCTGAAGTTATCCATAATACAGCACAGCCTAAAATAGGAATTGCCAAATTATTCACTGCTGGTCTTGGCTTACAAACTATTTTTCTTTGGTTAAGTTTCTTCTTCGTGATGTTTGGCTTCTACTTCGTAATGAGCTGGACACCAAAAATCTTGACTGCAAATGGCATGACGACTGAACAAGGGGTGACTGCAGGTGTACTGATCAGTGCGGGAGGGATGTTTGGTGCAGCCCTAATTGGTCTCATCAGTGCACGTGTACGTATATTCTATGTGCAAGCTGCCTTCCTGGCATTAACCGCTATTTTAATTCTGCTCTTTGTGAATAGTACTAGCACACTTACCATTGCCTTTATCCTATCTGTTTTTCTGGGCGTATTGTCAAATGGCTGTGTGGCAGGTCTTTATGCTATGTCGCCATCAATTTATGAAGCAGATGTTCGTGCTACCGGTGTAGGTTCTGCAATTGGTTTTGGTCGTATTGGTGGAATTTTATCACCATTGGTTGCTGGTGCATTCTTAGACGGCGGTATTTCTTCCCTTACCCTGTATGGCTATTATGCGGGAGCTTTTGTTCTTGCGATTATGACTGTTCTAAGCCTGTCAAAATTACAAAATAAACACGCAGCTCAACTGAATTTCCAAAGCTCAACTGTAAGTTCATAACACTTTTATCGCTTCATTATGATGAGCTGAACATGAAGTTCAGCTCTATTTAAATATATAGGGACAATATTATGAGATTTTCTGCAATCTTTTTGGGGATACTTTCGCCTGTAGTTTTAGCTCCTGCGTTTGCAAACAGTTTTACTGATGATTCACAGGTCACATTGACAGCACGTAATTTCTATTTTGACCGGGATTATAAGCGCGGAGATGATTTTCCAGCAGCACGTGACTGGGCACAGGGTTTTATCTTAAAGGCAAATTCTGGTTATACGCCAGGGGTGGTCGGATTTGGTGTAGATATTCTAGGCCTGGCAGGTTTTAACTTATTGGGTGATAGTGTCAATGAGTATGCTGCTTCAGGTTTATTACCTGTAGGCAAAGACAGAAAGCGTGCTGACCAATATGGTGAGATCCGTTGGACTGCCAAGGCAAAAGTACAGGACTCGACTTTACATGTAGGGACATTAACACCGATGTTCCCTGTATTATTTTCCAGCCCTGCCCGTCTATTTCAGCAGAACTATCGTGGTGCTCATCTCCAGTTTAATGAAATAGAAAATTTAAAGGTTCACGCCCTTTATACAGACCGTGTCAACCAGCGAGATTCTACTAACTATGAAAAAATTCGAGTAGGTAATCCTAATGGACGATTCAACACTGCTGCGGAATCTTCTGGCCTGCATATGTTAGGGGCTGAATATAAGGTAAATGATCAGATTGCGACACAAATTTTTCATGCAGACTTACATGATGTATATCAACAAAGTTTCTTGGGTCTAAAAACCAAACATGATATTGGCATCGGTAATTTCCTATCTGATTTACGTTTGTTCGTGAGTGAAGATTCAGGTGATGCCCTTGCAGGTGATATCGAGAACCAGCACTTCGGCGGGATCTTCGGTTTGAATCGTAGCAATCACACCTTTAGTCTTGGCTATATGCAATCGTTTGGTGATACTGCCCTACCTACATTAGCAGGGGCTGAGCCTGCAGTATTCCTAGACAGTATGAGTGCTGACTTTACGAATATTAATGAAAAAGTCTACCACGTCCGTTATGACTACGATTTTAAAGACACAGCACTTAATGGTCTTAAATTTATGACCCGTTATAGTAAAGGAGTGGATATTGAAATTAGAAATCTACCGGGCAAAGAATTTGAACAAGATGCACTAGATTTCGATTTAAGCTATCGCATTCCAACAGGTAAGCTTGAAGGCTTAAACCTGCGCGCGCGTTACAGTCATTATCGTAATGATATGCCTGCACAAGGTATGGCTTTCCGCTCCGATAATGAAACCCGTGTAAATATTGATTACACTTGGAAATTTAAGTAAATCATACTTAAATTTGAGGAATAAATGTTTTTGATCGGACATTATTCAAAAGAGTAATGTCCAAACCTAATTTGCTTTTATTAGATCTCTTTCATAAATCAAAAAACGATCTTCTTTTTGGTTAATATTTGCACTCCGGATTTCTTAGCATTCGTGCATAATCTGCGGATGAAATACATCGATTCAAACAAGCTTTCTGATCCTCAGTTCAAGCGATACACAGGCATCTCATGGTCAACTTTCTATTTGATGGTTGATCAATTGCAGAAGCATATCTCTGCCAAAGGCAGACCGCCCAAGTTAAGCCTGGAGGATCAGGTTCTGCTCTGTCTGAGCTATTGGCGGGAATACCGAACCTTATTTCACGTTGCGACGAGTTACGGGGTTTCAGAGCCCACAGCCTCAAGAATTGTCCGTTATGTTGAAGACTGCCTGATTCGGTCCAATCTGTTTAATTTACCCAAAGATTTACCCGAGGGCGAAGGCATTGACTGGAATGTTGTGATCGTGGATGCCACGGAAATTCCAATCCAAAGGCCTAAAAAAACAGAAGAAAAGCTATAGCGGCAAGAAAAAGACCCATACCTTTAAAGTACAGGCCATGATTCACTACAAAACTCAGCAAATTCTGAGTTTATGTACCAGTCGCGGTGCAGTGCATGATTTCGAGTTGTTCAAACGCAATTTAAACCAGATTCCTTTTGGGGCTTTTATTCTTGCAGATAAAGGCTATCAGGGGATTTATGTGTTGTATCCGAATAGCCTGTTGCCATTAAAAGCCAAAAGACACTGTAAATTGGATCCTGAATTGAAAATCTATAATCAAGAAATCAATAAAAGAAGAATCGGAATTGAGCATGTATTTGGCAGCCTGAAAACCTTCAAAATCCTTGCTGAGCGTTATCGAAATAGAGGTAAAAGGCTTGGTTTGAGATTCAATTTAATCGCTGGAATGGCTTTGTTGCACAAAGCTGTTCTTAAGGACTCCTTCGGCAATATAATTTCCAAATGAAGAAGCCTACACACAAAATCTACCGCACAACCAATTGGCCCGTATATAACCGAGCTCTCATTAATCGTGGGAATATTGCCATTTGGTTCGATCCAAAAACACAATGGTATGCAGAACCTCAAGGCAAACAAGGTCGAAGTCAAACCCACTCCGACATAGCGATTCAATGCTGTTTGATGATCAAATCTCTATTTAGACTCACTTTACGCATGGTTACTGGTTTTGTTCAAAGCTTAATTAAACTTTGCGGATTAGATTGGACAGCACCAGACTTCAAGACGCTTTGTAGGGTAATCCTCCCATAAATAACCGAAGTTAAAAGTAGAGGTTAAGCAGCCATTAGAGGTGGCTTTCCTTTGTTAGCTTGATGTGGTCTTTCATGGTTGTAATGCCACAACCAGTTTGTTGCATAATCTTGTACTTCATCCAAAGTATCAAATAAATGCTTGCTCAGCCAACTATAACGTATGGTCCGATTATAGCGTTCAATATACGCATTCTGCTGTGGCTTACCCGGTTGAATATATTCAATACGAATACCGTGCTCAGTAGCCCAGCGCACAAATTCGTGACTGATAAATTCGGGACCATTATCGCATCGGATCACTAACGGTTTTTCTCTCCACTCCAGCAATTGATTCAACGTACGAATAACCCTAATTGTGGGCAATGAGAACCCTGCTTCAATGGCTAGGCCTTCGCGGCGGTAATCATCAATCACATTCAATAATCGAAACTTGCGACCATCGGAAAGCTGATCATGCATAAAATCTAATGACCAAACCTGATTTTCTCGGATTGGTTCTTTCAATGGTTCAGGCGCATGCCGTTTTAGTCTTCTTCTCGGTTTAATACGCAGATTCAGTGCCAACTCACAGTAAATGCGGTAAACCCGCTTGTGATTCCAGCAGCAACTCTCAACATGCCGTAAATACGAGAAGCACAAACCAAAGCCCCAATCGGAATTTTCCTCAGTGAGTTCAATGAGCTGTTCAGCAATGAGTGCATTGTCATCGCTGAGTTTGGCTTGATAGCGGTAGCAGGTTTCACTAATGCCAAATGCTTTACAAGCCAAACGAATACTAATGGCATGCTGGGCAACTGCCTGTTGTGCCATCTTACGCCGGCAAGATGGCTTTACCCTTGCGCAGCAGTGCTGCTCATTGCCATCGCTTCCTGGATGATTTCGGCCTTTAATCGCTCTTCCGCATACATCTTTTTAAGTCTGGTATTTTCGGCTTCTAGCTCTTTCAGTCGAGCCATTAATGATGTATCCATACCACCATATTTGGTACGCCATTTATAAAAGGTAGCATTACTCATGCCGTGTTCACGGCAAAGGGTCGCTACAGGTGTGCCAGATTCAGCCTGTTTCAAGATGGACATGATCTGACTGTCAGTAAATTTAGATGTTTTCATGCAGAATCTCCTGCTCGTATCTTAAGAGAAAATTCTACTTTTAGATCCTATTATTTTTAGGGGGGATTACCCAAGCACGGAGACTGTTACGATAATGCACCGATTGAAAGCTTTTGGGGAATACTGAAAAATGAGTTAGTGCATCATTACAACTATCAAACCAGAGAAGAAGCCAAAGCAGATATTATAAAATACATTGAATTATTTTATAATCATCAAAGAATTCAAAAGGGTTTGGGTTTTAAGACACCAAATCAAATGGCCGAAGACTTTTATAAGTTGGCTGCCTAGAATCTCCCAAGGGAAAGTCTCCTGATAATTCAGCGTATATCACATACAATGGTTTTTCTTACTTAGAAAAAAATATCAACTATCGCAAGATATAAAGCATATGGAGCAAATACTATTGCTAATACAGTCCACCAAAAGCCTTTAGCGACAACAATTCCCCAAATCCATAAAACTATTATTAAAAATTTACAACCTATATTAAAAATTGCACTACCCATATTATTTAATGCCTAATTGTATATAAAATATTAAATTATTTTTAATGGTTACAGTTTTTTACGTTTTCTGAAATTGTTTTATATACCTTTTTATTTTCATCTAAGAAATCAACTTTCATATTTCCGCTTAAAGTTTTCTTAAAAAAATTGGAAAAAAATAACTCTGGAACATCTCTACCAATACCACATAAAAATTGCGAGAAAAATTCATTAGATTTTTGATTTTTGGGGAGAGTTGCATACAGCTGTGAAATGCTATTTACACCGTCTATCGATAGCTTGAAATGTGCGCCTTCTGTATTGATCCAGGCGGTATGAAAAGATACGGCACCTTTTTTGAAGGGATAACGTTGAATGCCTTTTTGGTTCATTCTCCATAAAACCTCCTCAAACTTTTTCAGGTCTGATACTTCGTAATTTTTATTTATTACCCCTTCATAGTACATATCCACGTCAATCTCATAAGTCTCTGAGTATGTGTGTTGGTTAAGGAATACAGTTGTTATAGTTAACAACGTCATACTTAATTTTTTCATAGACATCTCATTTATTTTTTTGCAAAAAATTCAATTGTTTTCTTTCCCATATATGAAAATGAAATTTTAGATCGTCATAGGTACCTTTGAAGAATTCACCTTTTAATGTGATATTACCTATGCTAGATGTCTCGGTAAGAAACATAACGTATATATCGGGCTCTTCCTCAATTTTTTGAATTATAAAACTGATAGGAAATGTTAGGTTTGTTGGAGCACCACTTGGGTAGTAATCACATTTTATAGATGTATAGGGTCTGTTGACACTTACTGTTCATAATTAACCCTATAACGGTAGCCATAAAAATATACAGGCTAAGGCAACAGAACTTTGATAATTTCTTTTGAGCTTGTCATATCGAGTAGCTATTCCTCTAAATTGCTTTAATCTACAAAACATATTTTCAACTAAATGCCTGATTTTATATAAATACCAGTCCATATGGTCATTGTTCGATTGGCTATTCGTTTTCTTTGGTATATTCGCTTTAGTCCCTGTTTTCCTGATCTGTTCACGCAGTGGTTCTGAATCATAGCCTTTATCTGCACATACCACTTTTGTCTCTTTTAAATCTAATGTTGATATTAAATCAGGTGCAACTTTAACATCATGTGTGGTTCCATCGGTAATCATGAAATCAATAGGATTGCCATGTGCATCAACAATCAAATGTATTTTTGAGGAGTTTCCTCCTGCACTTTTAGAAATAGATTGATTCGCTATGCCGGCAGAATGTTGATGAGCACGTACATGAGAGCCATCAATAAAAATCCACTCCATATCGGGGCATGAGGCTAGTAATTTGAATAATCTAAGTAACTTACCGCTGCTTGACCAACGATTAAAACGTTTGAAAATAGAGTTTGAATGACCAAAACAAGAAGGAATATCTCGCCACGGACAACCTGTCCTAATTCTATAGAGAATAGCTTCAATAAAATTGCGTAAATTTGAGTTGTGGTGAATGGATAAATTACGCAGAATAACTTTCAACTTTTGCCAGTGTTGATCTGTCAGCATGGTACGAGGCATAGCGAATAGTAAAATTGGGTTTGGCGATTTGATTTTACTACTTCGCTATTTTTTTAAGCTAAAAGTGTCAACACACCCTAAATATATATTGTATTTCCCTTATATTTAGGTGTATTTCCATAATATGTAACTGGTTGGGTGGTGTTCTAAAAAGTATGCTGACATCAGACATAGCCATAATTGACATAGAAGAATACCAAATCAAACACCTTAAAGTGGTTATCAAACTTCTTTGAGAAGCAGCAGGTCTTTCGAACGGCTCGTCGCAATCGGTGCCTAAGGCGACAGTTATTACCTTCTATGCCTACCGTATGCTGCTTGCCGATTTGTTTCTTGTCAGGCTTGAATGCGGTTATAAAGCTATCCCAGTTATCCATGCTAATAGAACCATAGCTGACTTTCAGTTGTTTAAGACGGGCTCTTAGCTTCTTAGCTGTTTTCAGGTCACGTTTGCCCCAGACATAAGCGACAATCTCATTGGTAGCGCGGTCATAAGCATAAATAAGCCAAACTTTACGCTTTTTGCGATACACGTAAGTCCAAAACTCATCAACCTCTAAGCGTTCATAGTAGCGCTTCTTAGGTACAATCTTGTAAATGGATGAGCCTATGGTGCTAAGCACTTTTCCAATACTAACCTTGGCTATAACGGCTATGTCTCTAACACCACAACCTCGGACAGTCATCAGTCGTATGAGATCTTCTATTCTAGAGTGACAGCCGTTATAAGTTAGGGCATGATCGCCAATAAACTGGCGTTTGCAGTCCTTGCACTGGTAGTTCTGCTTGCCATAGCTTTTTATGCCATTTTTCTTTAAACTGGGACTGTGACAGTCGGGGCAATTGATCTGTATTTGTGTCTTCATAACCTCAAATATATCATCTTGCTTCGGCTGTCACTCTCCTTTATTAACTCAGCATACTTTCTGATACACCACCTATTATTATTATAGAAGCCCCCATGAATAAATCGCTCATCATTTTCGGCATCGTCAACATAACCTCGGACAGTTTCTCCGATGGAGGCCGGTATCTGGCGCCAGACGCAGCCATTGCGCAGGCGCGTAAGCTGATGGCCGAGGGGGCAGATGTGATCGACCTCGGTCCGGCATCCAGCAATCCCGACGCCGCGCCTGTTTCGTCCGACACAGAAATCGCGCGTATCGCGCCGGTGCTGGACGCGCTCAAGGCAGATGGCATTCCCGTCTCGCTCGACAGTTATCAACCCGCGACGCAAGCCTATGCCTTGTCGCGTGGTGTGGCCTATCTCAATGATATTCGCGGTTTTCCAGACGCTGCGTTCTATCCGCAATTGGCGAAATCATCTGCCAAACTCGTCGTTATGCATTCGGTGCAAGACGGGCAGGCAGATCGGCGCGAGGCACCCGCTGGCGACATCATGGATCACATTGCGGCGTTCTTTGACGCGCGCATCGCGGCGCTGACGGGTGCCGGTATCAAACGCAACCGCCTTGTCCTTGATCCCGGCATGGGGTTTTTTCTGGGGGCTGCTCCCGAAACCTCGCTCTCGGTGCTGGCGCGGTTCGATGAATTGCGGCTGCGCTTCGATTTGCCGGTGCTTCTGTCTGTTTCGCGCAAATCCTTTCTGCGCGCGCTCACAGGCCGTGGTCCGGGGGATGTCGGGGCCGCGACACTCGCTGCAGAGCTTGCCGCCGCCGCAGGTGGAGCTGACTTCATCCGCACACACGAGCCGCGCCCCTTGCGCGACGGGCTGGCGGTATTGGCGGCGCTGAAAGAAACCGCAAGAATTCGTTAACTGCACATTCGGGATATTTCTCTATATTCGCGGTTCAGCAGGCATGTCCCCTTTGAGGGCGACCCGACTATGGATACGACGAACTGGACAGCACGTTTTTCAGCAGTGCAGATCGGGCTGCCAGAGATTTGTTTTTTGCAGACAGTCGCCAGCTGATGGAAAAACACGGGAAAAACATCAGAGAGTACCGCATGGACAGAGACGCTGCAGTTGAGCGGATCATGAAAGGATATTATGCCGTAAAGGTAAAAGAGGCTGAGTTAAAACACCTGAAGGAGGAACTTCCGCACATGGCAATTGTTTACAAAGTGAATGATCTGAACGGGAAGATCCATTACCTGATCGGTTATTCGGATTCGCTGGTGGCTGCGGAAGGAAATAAGAAGGTAATTGATGCCATTGTTCTCAATAAAACCGAAACAAAGATTGTTCACGTTAACCGGTTTGGAATAACAGAAGTAAAATGAAAATTTCGTTAATCGTAGCAATGGACAGGGAAGGGGGCATTGGAAAAAACAATGATCTGATGTGGCACCTCCCGGCAGATATGCGCTTTTTCAGAGAAACGACCACCGGAAACATTGTTGTGCTGGGGCGTAAAAATTACGAATCCATTCCCGAACGGTTTCGTCCGCTTCCCAACCGGGAAAATGCCGTGCTTACACGAAATACATCATATGCCGCTCCCGGTTGCCTGCTTTTCCATTCCTTGGAAGAATGCCTGGAGCATTATAAAAATGAAACCGATCGTACCGTATTTATTATCGGTGGCGGAGAAATTTATAAACAGGCACTGAATGTTGTCAGTGAAATGTACATTACTCATGTTGATAAGAGCTATGATGCTGATACGTTTTTCCCACAACTGAATGAATCGGAATGGAAGAAAGAAGAAGTCTGTCAACACCCTGCCGATGAAAAACACGAAGCCGGATTTAAAATAGTGAAGTACACAAAAAACGATTCAGCGATAGATTAATTTTCTGTTGTATCCGGTGTATAAAGCCTGTTTTTTTGAATGAGCAACTTTGCTTTATTCTGTAAACGCATACATTACGATATTTGCTCCCATTTGTAGTGCCTGCCTGCGTTTTTCCTGTGAATTATTATGTACTGCCTGATCTTCCCACCCGTCTCCCAGGTCGGTTTCATAGGTATATAGTAAAACTACTTTTCCGTTTTCGATAATCGCAAATGCCTGTGCCCGCTTATTATCATGCTCGTGAATTTTAGGCAACCCGTTGAATTTGTACTTCTGATTGAAGATCGCATGGTTATAAGGCAGTTCTACCAATTCGTGATTGGGAAACAGCTTTTTAATTTCCACCCGAATAAACTGATCCATCCCGTAATTATCGTCAATGTGAAGGAAACCACCACCCATCAGATAAGTTCTCAGGTTCTCCGCTTCCTGAGCGGAAAAGACCACATTTCCGTGTCCCGTCATGTGAACAAACGGGTACAGGAACAGATCCGGACTTCCGACGTCCACATACGGAACATCCGGAGAAATATTCATGTTCAGCTGCTCATTGCAGAATTTCACTAAATTCGGTACAGAGGTAGGATTGGCGTAATAGTCACCGCCGCCGTTGTATTTCAAAACAGCAAACTGATACGGACGTATAGGAAGAATAAACGCCCTTTTCACCCAAGTCCAACAGCTTTGGACCGCAGTTGACTCTTTCGACACCCCTGCGATGCAACCCAATCCGGCTGACGGGGAGCCAGCAACGCTGAAAATTTACCCTCCTCTTTCCCACTAGCGGCTCCTTTTCCGACAACCAGCACGGCGGATCCCTGCCGCGGCGCTGTGAACGCAGCATTTTGATTGGTATCGTTGGCCTTCAGGCTCGTCAGTCAAACAGACCCAGGAGCAGCTCAGCCGGTGGCGCCCGG
This sequence comes from Acinetobacter sp. S4397-1, assembly GCF_024129285.1. Taxonomy (NCBI): domain Bacteria; kingdom Pseudomonadati; phylum Pseudomonadota; class Gammaproteobacteria; order Moraxellales; family Moraxellaceae; genus Acinetobacter; species Acinetobacter sp. S4397-1. Next base: position 463 of record NZ_JAMXXZ010000025.1, on the reverse strand, counting down.
CTTTCGGGTAACGCCCTGGTCCCGCTGGTTTCGGCTTTGTGCTTCAGGTGATCAAGGATCTGCTTGATCACTATAGGGTCTTCAATGCAGGCGATGACTTTCATGGCGCCGCCGCAGCCGCTGCAGGTCTCGATGTCGATATTGAAAACACGCTTGAGCCGTTGCGCCCATGTCATCGACGCTCGCCGTTGTGCTGGTGTTGCCGGTTCATCAGCCACCCTGACCTTGTTGCCCCTGCCCCGTTTTGCCGGCGTGACCAACGCCCGGTGCCGACTGTTGGGTGCGAACACCCCGTGGAAGCGGGTTAGGTTGACTCTGGGCTTCGGTACCAGGGCGGCCAGCCTTGCAATGAAATCCAATGGTTCGAAAATGGGTGGTGTATCAGAAAGTATGCTGAGGAGATGAAAGAAGGGTGACAGCCGAAGCAAGATGATATATTTGAGGTTATGAAGACACAAATAGA
>NZ_JAMXXZ010000024.1:0-41535 GCF_024129285.1 Acinetobacter sp. S4397-1 | reverse complement strand
ATAAGGATATGATTCCCATTATTCCAATGAGATCAAATAGTAAGAGGTCGAATAAGGAGTTTGATAAATATCTATATCAATTAAGACATTTGGTTGAAAATGCATTTGCGAGATTAAAACATTTCCGTGCTATTGCTACCCGATTTGATAAGCTTGCACGAAATTATCAGTCTATGATCTACATTGCTTGCATGTTTATTTGGTGCAAAGCCAAATGAGGACACGCCCTAGTTTCTCTACAATAAAATGTAATACCTTGAAAGTCAAAATCTATAAAGTAGGTAGGTTTTATATTCTAATAACATGATAAATGTTTTTACCTCCTTTAACCTTCCTAAATCTTTTATACCCCCACAAATACTGTTCTGGAGCGACATTAATCATGCGCTCCATTTCTTTATTCAGCGTATCGACTGAAAGCTGCAAATCTTTGGCATTAATCTCTGCAGATAAAGTCTGCACATGCACCTCAAAACCAGATAAATCTTCACGTCTTAAACAGCTGAGTCCAACCACAGAGCATTGCGTTTTAGCTGCCAGTTTAGACAGCAAAGTGGAGGACAAGGCATTTTGTCCAAAGAAAGGTGAGTAAATTCCGCCAGACTCTTTAGGTACATGATCCGGTAAAATTGCAGCAAATCCGCCCTGTTTTAAATGTTTAAATAAGGCGCGAACCCCTGTTTCATCGGTTGGAACCAGAGTCGCATTCAGTCGTTGTCTAGCTTCCAGCATAAAACGATCAATATCTTCATTCTTGCTGGGCTTGTACATAATGACTGGTGAGGTATGTTGATTCACCCAGACATTCAAAAGTTCCCAGGTACCAAAATGTGGAACCACGGCCAAAGTTCCATTTGGGTTTTTCAGCGCGTCTAAAAAAATATTTTCCCCGTGCACGACCTTGATCTGCTCAAGGGCAAACTCCGGTGCAGAACCCCAAGTCTTGATTGATTCTGCATAGGTCATGCACTGACTTTTCAGGCTACGCTGGGTCAAATCAGCGTGTTCAGATTCAGAAAGTTCAGGATAAGCAGAAGCCAGATTGATTTCGGTCACCCGACGTGCGGAGGAGTTGCTCAGATAAAGAAGAGAACCCGCCAGCCGAGCTAAATTTTGAATCAATCTGAGGGGGAGTCTTGAGAAATTTTTGAGTAAGAGGTACATGGCATCCAGAGTATTTGATTAAGATTCTTTATCCGGATTACCCTTCAATACCATATAAATCAAGCCGATAAAAATAAACAAAGCGCCAATGATGCTACTTAAGCAGAAATAGACAATACGCTCATTGGTATCTAACTGGAACAGGTTATTTGCAAGGATATAGCGCATAAATAGCCATTGCACCACAGAAAATACAATCAGCATAATACTACGATTACGAACAGCAGGACGCATCGCCATTGCTAAATCACCTAAAAATAGAAACTGAGGCTATTATGCCACTGTTGGGAACTGTTCTCAATGTAATAAAAAAGCCCTGCAATTGCAGGGCTTTTACTTGAAATCGCCAAGAATTATTCTTGAGATTCAGCTTTTGGTTTTTCACGTAAACGAATACCCAGGTCACGCAGTTGAGTTGCTTCAACTGGTGCTGGTGCTTGAGTCAGTGGACATTCAGCCGTTTTGGTTTTCGGGAATGCGATTACATCACGGATTGAAGATGCACCAGTCATCAGCATGACTAAACGATCTAAACCAAATGCCAAACCACCATGTGGAGGTGCACCGAATTTAAGCGCATTTAACAGGAAGCTGAATTTCTCTTCGGCTTCTTCTTCATCAATGCCAAGCGCTTCAAAGATCGCTTTTTGCATTTCTAAAGTATAGATACGCAGTGAACCACCGCCGATTTCAGTACCGTTTAATACCATATCGTAAGCAACAGACAAGGCTTCACCCGGATTGTTCTTCACCTCTTCAACGCTTGATTTTGGCAGCGTGAACGGGTGGTGAACAGAGGTCCATTTGCCATCATCAGTTTCTTCGAACATTGGGAAGTCCACCACCCAAAGCGGTGCCCATTCACAAGTCGCAAGGTTCAAGTCATGACCGATTTTCACACGAAGTGCGCCCATGGCATCATTCACGATCTTCGCTTTGTCTGCACCGAAGAATACGATGTCGCCATTTTCAGCGCCCACGCGTTTCAACAGATCCAGCACGATTGGCTCGATGAATTTTACGATCGGTGATTGAAGACCTTCGATGCCTTTTTCAAGCTCGTTGACTTTAATATAAGCCAAACCTCTTGCACCGTAGATGCCGACAAATTTGGTGTATTCGTCAATCGCGCTACGTGGTAAAGCGCCTGCACCCGGTACGCGAAGCGCCACGATACGGCCTTTAGGATCTTTAGCAGGGCCTGCAAATACCTTGAACTCTACATCTTGCATCAGGTCAGCAACATCTACGAGTTTCAAAGGAATACGAAGGTCCGGTTTGTCAGAAGCATAGTCACGCATGGCTTCTGAATATGGCATACGCTGGAACTTGTCGAATTTGACGCCAAGAAGTTCATCGAACATCTTCACAGTCATGCCTTCCATCAAATCCATGATGTCATCGTCACTCATGAACGATGTTTCAATGTCGATCTGGGTAAATTCTGGCTGACGGTCTGCACGCAAGTCTTCATCACGGAAGCATTTTGCGATCTGGTAGTAACGATCAACACCACCCACCATCAATAACTGTTTGAACAGCTGTGGGGACTGTGGCAGTGCATAGAAGCTACCATTGGATACACGGCTTGGGACTAAATAGTCACGTGCACCTTCAGGGGTGGCACGGGTCAGAATAGGAGTTTCAACGTCTAAGAAACCATGATCATCCAAATAGTTACGGATCAGGTTGGTTACTTTAGAGCGGAAACGTAAACGGTCTAGCATTTCCGGACGACGGATATCGAGGAAACGGTATTTTAAACGGATTTCTTCAGAAATATTGGTGTTTTCATCGTTCAGCGGGAAGGGTGGAGTTTCAGACTGAGCCAAAACTTCAATTTCTTTACCCAAAACTTCGATTTGACCGCTCACCATGTTGGCATTTTCAGTACCGGCATAACGGCGACGTACACGGCCTGTAATTTTTAATACGAATTCAGAACGGGCTTTATCTGCTGTTGCAAAGGCTTCAGGTGTATCTGGGTCGATAACCACTTGAACCAGACCGTCACGGTCACGCATGTCCAGGAAAATCACACCACCGTGGTCACGGCGACGATGTATCCAGCCACACAAGGTTACAGTTTGGTCGATTTGAGCTTCGGTTAAAGAACCGCAGTAATGAGTTCGCATCATAGCGTTAAAAATCCAACTATATGGGTTAAGGAAGCGTATACGTAAACAGCGTACCGCCTTAAACAAAGCTAGGATTATGCCTCTTTGGACATATAGTCACAAGAACTTGGGACAAAAACAGTCGCATTTTAAAGTGAATAAGCGGGAATAAACAAAAAGCAGGGACGTTCATCAGCCCATGCGCCGGTTTCGGTCCAGCAGTAAAAACAGCAAGCAACCCAGACTAAAAACAATCAAAAAACCTTGGCTAAATTCATTGATGGATCGGCCGCTAAAATAGTACAGATCAGCTTGCCAGACTTCTGCGGGGATATAACGCATATAATCCCAGACCGAGAGTCCACCGGTCATGAGGGACAGGCCAAGTAGCCCTGAGCCCGCTATTTTAATCCGGGTACTGACCGCCAGATATTGCCGGTGGGTCTGATAATAATGCAAGCTCATCCACAGCAGAAATGGCAGTGCTAAAAACGAAGTACCGATTTGCAGGAGGCGATGCAGAGGATAACTGTGTCCAAAAATGAGTAATTTCTGATTTAAAAAGTCATGAAAAGCAAAAGTACGAAAATCGACATGGGTCAGACCATCCCAGACCAGATGGGTGGCTGTTCCCACAATCAGGGCCAGACACATGCCGACAAAAAACTTAAATACTGCAAAAAAATCGTGCATTTTCAGTTCATGCTGAATGCCAGTCAGGCGGTAAATCACAGGTCGATAAATGAAATACCACAGCGCACAGAAGCCCAAGCCAATCCATAAGTTAGGATAGATCAGCGAGGACCATAAATGTGTGGTGCTGGAACTGTCCTGACTAAAGAGACGATATAAATCCGGTACCATACAGCCAATTGCCAGGGCAGCGACAGGAAACCGGTTTCTGGTCAGATAGGAAATGGGTGGAGCAAGTACTGCATGAGATAAGGTAAAGGGCATAAATTGAAATACAGACTAAAATTTTTAAACATCATGAAGTGCCATAGTAATAAATTTAGCGGCTATTTATCGTAAAAGATTGCAAATCAATTGATATGTTATAATATAACAAAATCAAAAATGGCCGATTTGAGCTGGGATCATGTCTTTTCACAAGAATTTAATAACATTGTCAATTTTTTCGGTGCTGACACCGAGTGTATGGGCAGAACAAACATCATCTACGCGAATGCAAACGCTGGAGACCATTCAGGTGATAGCGCCTGCCTTGAACCAGACCGCAGCAGATTTTGCAGGGGTACATCATATTGTGGACCAGAAAGCCTTGTCTGAGCGTGCGACCAGCATTGGAGATGCACTGGCAGATGAGCTCGGCGTATATTCTAACCAGTATGGGAGTGGCGCGAGTCGCCCGGTGATTCGCGGGCAGGATGGGCCACGGGTCAAAGTATTGCAGCACGCTTCCGAAACCGCCGATGTATCTACCTTGTCGCCTGACCATGCCGTGACAGTTGATCCGATTCTGGCCAAGCAGGTTGAGCTGATACGTGGCCCATCTACACTGTTATATAGCGCCGGTACGGTCGGTGGTCTGGTCAATGTCAGGGATCAGAAAATTCCCACCCAGCTGCCTGAAAATGGTCTGGAGGGCACCGCGGGCTTGCGTTATAACTCGGGCAGTGATGAAAAGCTGGCCAGTGTCGGAGTCACTGCGGCAGTGGGGGAAAAGTTTGCGTTACATGTAGAAGGATCTCAACATCAAGCCCATGACTATATTGCTCCGGATTATTTCCATGAGCATGCGGGCGAATTAGAAAAAGAACGTCGGGTTGGCAATACTTTTGCTGAAGGACAAACGGTCAATGTTGGTGGCTCATGGGTTCATGACCGTGGTTTTGTCGGGATGTCTTATAGCAACCGTCAGGATCAATATGGTTTGCCAGGACATAGTCATGAATATCATGACTGTGAAATTCAAGGCGATCATTTTTATTGCCCAGCTTCTAAACAGAATGATCATGATCATGCCGCCGGACCATGGGTCGACTTGAACTCTGAGCGTTATGATCTGCGAACTGAACTGGAACAGCCTTTTGCCGGTTTTGACAAGTTACGTGCGCATGCCAGTTTTACCGATTATGAGCATGATGAGCTGGAAGAAAATGCAGTCATTAGTAATTTCAAAAGCAAAGGCTACGATGGTCGTTTAGAGCTGGTGCATGTTCCGGTTGCTGGTTGGGAAGGGGTGATTGGAGGCCAGTTCTCAAGGCAGGATATTGATTTATCTGCACCCGAGTCACATGGCCATAATGACCAGACAGATCATAATCATAATGTACTGATGGCAGATACCCGCACCCAAAAATGGAGCGTATTTGCACTTGAGCATAAACAGCTCGGCGATGTACAGCTGGAACTGGGCGCACGTATAGACCATCAAAAAGTCAAGGTTGATTCTGAGCAGAAAGATTATTCGGGCACCGGGCTGTCTGCTTCGGCAGCTGCCCACTGGGAATTTAAACCCCACTATAAGCTCTCTTTAGTGGGTTCACATCAGCAGCGTTTGCCGCTGGCTCAGGAGCTGTATGCAGACGGATTGCATTTTGCGACCAATAGCTATGAAGTCGGTCAGCCTGATCTGGAAAAAGAAAGCTCAAATAATCTGGAGCTTGGCCTGTATTATCAAGGGGATCAGCTGGACTATCAGGTGCATATTTATCATAACTGGTTTGATGATTATATTTATGGAGCAACAGTGGCACGACAGGGGAATTTAAAAGGAATTCAGTATACTCAGGCTAAAGCCAGATTTTATGGAACAGAAGCACAAGCGGGTTATCAGATCAATGAACGCTATAAGCTGAGCGTATTTGGTGACTATGTACGTGGCAAGATTGAAGGGGAGGATGCGCCACGTGTACCAGCAGGTCGGCTAGGCACCCAAGTGGAAGCCGATTTTGCTGATGGCTGGTCAGGTCTGGCTGAATATTATCATGTGTTTGATCAGAATAAGGTGGCAAGCGATGAAGATGAAACACCGGGCTACAATATGCTTAATCTGGGGTTAAGTTATCACCATACACTTGCCAATCAGAATGCCTATCGCGTGTATTTTAAAGCCAATAATCTGCTGGATGATCACGTCTATTCCCATAGTTCATTTCTGTCCAATCTTCCTCAAGTCGGACGTAACTTTAGCGTCGGCGTTCAGTACGATTTCTAGCAGTATTGATAAAATGAGAGTTCGAATCAAAGAGCTGTCACTGAAATCCACTTGAAAAATCATCCGATTAAACCTAGCCTGAGCAGATTAGGTTAGGTTCTTTCTTATGCGTATCTTTCAGCGAATTCACAATAAACTCAACTGGTCAAATCGCCGTTATGCGGTACTTATTCTGGGTATTATAGCCGTCGGCTATCTGGCATCAGCGATTTATCAAAGCTATAAACCCTTGCCAGCAGGGCTTAACTATACGGGCAAGCTGCGCCATGCTGAAGTGAAGTTTCTGGCGGATCAGACCTATCTGGATGCCCAGGGCAAGCAGCATCTGGATCAGCAGATTTTCAATGAAATGCTGAAGATGATTGAAGAAGCCAAATCCCTGATCGTACTGGATATGTTTCTTTTTAATCAGCAAACTGGTATGTCCAAAGAGCAGCATCAGGCGCTCAGTACCGAGCTGACTCAGGCCCTGGTGAATAAGCGGCTATTACATCCTGAAGTCGAAATCAGGTTTATTACCGATCCGATTAATACGGTCTATGGCGGCGTGTCGGCTGACCACTACCGTCAGCTGCGCCAGCAGGGAGTCGATGTCATTGAAACGGATCTGACTCCGTTAAGGGCTTCAAATCCAAGCTGGTCAGGCTTCTGGTACTTATGTTGCCAGGGGGTCGGCAATAATCCGGACAAAGGCTGGTTGCCGAATCCGTTTGGAACAGAAAAAATTACCCTGCGCAGTTATTTTGACCTGTTTAATTTTAAGGCCAATCATCGCAAAACCCTGGTGGTAGATACAGATCAGGGCTGGAAAGCTTTAGTCACTTCGATGAATCCGCATGATGGCAGTTCAAAACATTCCAATATCGGCTTGCTGGTTTGGGGGCGGCCTGCGCTGGATATTCTGGCTACCGAGCAAACGGTTGGCATGATGTCGAAGGCCAGTATGCCTGCGGTTATAGCAGGAGAATTTGAAGCTGATAAGACCCAGCCACAGGTGCAGGTGCTGACTGAAAAGGCAATTTATGATGCCGTTTTAAACCAGATTCAGACTGCTAAAGCCGATGATCAGCTTGACCTGGCAATGTTCTATCTGTCTGAGCGCAAGATCATTAAGAGTTTGATCGCTGCTCATGAGCGCGGGGTCAAATTGCGTGTATTGCTGGATCCCAACAAAGATGCTTTTGGCCGTGAAAAAAATGGCATTCCCAACCGTCAGGTGGCTTCGGAACTGCATAAGGCAGGAATCAATGTACGCTGGTGCAATACACAAGGTGAGCAATGTCATAGCAAGATTTTAATCAAATCCAATATCCAGCAGGCTGAAATGATTTTGGGTTCTGCCAATTTCACCGCGCGTAATCTGAAAAACTATAATCTGGAAACCAATATACGTGTGCTGGGACAAAAAGACGCAGCAGTTTTCCAAGAGGCCCTGCAATACTTTAATACAGCCTGGTTCAATCTGGATGGCCGTCAGGAGAGTGTGGATTATTCGCAATATGCAGATGATTCAGGGTTGAAATACTGGCTGTATCGCTTTATGGAGTGGAGTGGCTGGTCGACATTTTGATGCTTTCTCCTAGCCCTCTCCTGAAAGGGGGAAGGCTAGGAGGAAGAGATTAGTTTTCCGGATTTGGCGGAATCAGCTGATCCAAATCTTTATCTGACATCATATCGAGTTCTTTAATATCAGTTTTAATCTTCCATTGCTCTTCATTCTCTACCGGATTGGGCAAACGTGCTTCAAGCCAGTCACACACCACATCGGGTGGAAAGTCAGCATGATTACACTGGATCACCCATGACAAAAAATCTTTAGCCACACCATTCATATAAGGGGGCGGGGAAACCGGAAGAAACTGGGTCGGCAAGCGCTCGTTTTTGGAAATATAGTTCAGGACATGCCCCAGTTCCTGGACTGTTTGCCATGCCAAAGGATGATCGACATTGATCTGAAACTTAAACCACCAGGCCTGTTGGCCATCCGTGCCATAACTATCAATCAGTTCTTTTTGAACACTCGGGACCTTACAAAAATATTCATACAAACGATCGAAACTTAAGTCAGACACAGTATTTAACTCGAAACCATTAAAAAATGGATTCTAGCATAACCCAGACACCCCACTGAGAAAAGCTCCAGATTGAATCGAGGCCAGGCGCGAAGCCTTACAAAAAACTGTAGAAAAATCCGGAATATTCATATTTTCTCCCGATCTTTTGTTTAAAATGTAAACAAGAGGGTGTCGGGGGAAATGTACATGCACAAAGTTCTATTTAGCGCTGTATTGGCAGGTCTGTGTTCTACTATGTCTAGCCTGTCTATTGCCGGAAATGCCTGGACCGGTTATGGCAGCAGTGATCGATATAACAAGCCCTACCATCCTTCGTCACGTCCAGATTATCCGCACCATTCACATAGACCTATGCCACCGAATGCGCACAATCCGCAACGTCCGCCGCACTGGGGCTATCCGCCAGCCCACAACCAAAGTGGCCTGAATATCCGTTATCAGGCACCGACCACCATCTATCAGAATAATAATAGTTATCGCTGGGTCAATGGCGACCCGAATGTGGCCCGAATTGAAAGCTCCAATTATACCCTGATCACGGATTGGCAGCGTTTGGGACTGCCGGCACCTCCTGCGGGAACTTACTGGATTTATGAAAATGGGCGCTATGTGCTGGTACCCAATCGCTAAGCTGAAATTCCTCTTGATTGAAGAGGAAAGTAGAGGGACAAATTAAAAGCTCAGAGTTAAGTCGGATATAAAAATTCTTTTTTAAATTTGATCTTGCATCAATAAAATCAAAGCTCGCCTAAGCCGAGGAGCCAACTGGCTGGGAGGCCGGGCATTGATTCGCGTGACTGAGTAATTTCATCTTTCCTTCGATTGGCGTATAGAAAGTAAAGATGAGGCAAAAAATAGCAAACACAGAGCATGCACAAAAATAGAGGAACTGAATAAAAAATTATTTGAACTTTTGCGCTTTTTTTAAACTAAATTGCTATAGTGTAGGAGCGGTATCTTGAATAAATAGGAGAAAAAAGTGCTAGATAAAATTCAAACAAAAATTAGTCAACTTGCAGCAGGTAAAAAACTCATTCTTGGCACAGGCATCAAAGCGGATGAGATGCAGAAGGTGCTGGAATTGTGTGAGTCCCTGGAATCGGATGGGGAAATTAAAATTGTGAGCAAACATCTTAATCGTAAAACTCAGCAGCAGCCAGATACCATTTTAATTCAGAAAGTTTAATCATAAAAAAACGCCTGCAGATGCAGGCGTTTTTTAAGTGCTCTTTTAAGCTTGGGTTGTGAAATAATCTTCAGAGAAATTCATGATGATATCGGCACCGGTTTTTACTTTGGTAATGCGTAATGCCAGTTCCGGCAGAATGCGTTGTGCAAAATAATGTGCCAGTGCAAGTTTATTCTGGTAGAACTCGCCCTGTTTATCTTTGGCGGCATTGGCAATACGGGCAAACATATAAGCGAAGCTCAGCAAGCCAACAGCGTGCAGGTAATCCACAGCAGCGGAGTTAGAAAATTCGGTATTTTCACGCGCAGCTGCTAAAACATAGTGGGTCACAGATTCAACTTCAGTCGCTGCATCCAGTGTGGCATCTTTAATAAAATTAAGATCCGCATCTAAACCATTGGTAAAGTCACGGATTTCCTGAATATACTCTGCAATGAATTCACCGTTACACTTAATGGTTTTACGGCCAATTAAATCTTGAGACTGAACGCCATTGGTGCCCTCATAAATTTGCGCAATACGCAGGTCACGGATACATTGTTCCATGCCCCATTCTCGAATATAGCCATGACCACCGAAGACCATCTGTGCATCGAGCGTGGCCTGGAAAGCAGTATCCGTCAGATATGCTTTTGCGATTGGTGTTAATAGCGCAACACGGTCATTGGCCTTTTTCACAGCTTCCGGATCGGTCGAGAACTTGGTAATGTCCAGCTGTTGACCTACATATACCGCGAATGCACGTGAAGCTTCATTGTTGGCACGTGCATTCAGCAGCATACGGCGTACATCACCATGTACCAGAATACTGTCAGCCGGTTTGCTTGGAGATTGTGCACCAGATGCGCTGCGGCCTTGCAGGCGGTCTGTGGCATATTGGGCCGCATTTTGATAAGCAAATTCAGAAGCGCCCAGACCCTGAATGCCCATGGACAGACGTTCATAGTTCATCATGACGAACATGGCAGCCAGGCCTTCATTTTCTTTGCCGACCAGATAGCCTTTGGCACCGTCAAAGTTCATCACGCAGGTCGCAGACGCTTTAATCCCCATCTTGTGTTCGATTGAACCTGGACCGACCGGATTGCGTTCAGCTAAGGTACCATCTTTATTGACCAGGAATTTTGGCACGATGAACAGAGAAATACCGCGTGAACCTGCAGGTGCATCCGGTGTTTTTGCCAATACGAGGTGGATAATGTTTTCCGCCAGGTCATGGTCACCGCCAGTAATGAAAATTTTGGTCCCAGTAATGTTATAACTGCCATCTTCATTGCGTTCAGCTTTGGTTTTAATAATTCCCAAATCTGTACCTGCATGCGGTTCAGTTAGGCACATGGTGCCTGACCATTCGCCTGAATAAATCTTAGGCAGATAGGTTTCTTTCTGGGCTTGAGAGCCGTAGCTGTTTAAGGCCATACCTGCACCGACAGAAAGCAGCGGATACAGCATGAAAGACGGGTTGGTCGCAAACAGCATTTCATCAGAAAGTACGGTCAGCATTTTCGGCATTTCCTGACCGCCCCATTCAGCATCAGCCCCTAAGCCAATCCAGCCACCTTCTGCATACTGTTTAAAAGCCTCTTTAAAGCCGGCAGGGGTGGTCACATTGCCATTTTCATATTTCGCGCCTTCTTCATCCCCGCTACGGTTCAGTGGCAGCATCACGTTTTGCGCAAACTTTGCCATTTCTTCCAGAATGGCTTCAGCGGTTGCTGCATCGACATGGGCAAGATTTTCATTGGCTTGCCAGAATTGTTCTGCATTAAACACATCATTTAAGATGAACTTCATATCAGCAAGCGGCGCGTTATAAATTGGCATAGTGTCACCTGTTTATTTTTCAATTCGGTAGGTTGTTTCTAAAGCTTGAAAGCACAAGTTTTTAGAGAACAATTATTTAAATGTTGATCCTTTATAAAGAAAAAGGACCGCCAAAGCTATGACCGTCCTTTCGCTATTTCTGTACTCATGAGTACAGCTTTTTTAATATCGGCTAGATATTACTTTAAAATGCAAAGTGTTCTGCATCTAAAGCCATCAGTGGCTCTACACCAGTTGCGATCACATCTACATGTGAACGAACGCGTGGCAGAATCTTCTTGAAGTAGAAGCGGGCAGTCGTGATTTTGGCATTGTAGAAATCAACTTCTGTCGTACCAGCAGCCAGAGTTTCCTGCGCAACCAGTGCCATACGTGCCCATAGGTAAGCCAGCGTTACATAACCCGAGAAGTACAGGTAATCGACTGCTGCTGCACCCACTTCTTCAGGGTTTTGCATGGCGCGCATACCGATTTGCATCGTTAAGTCACCCCATTCTTTGTTTAATGCCGCAAGCGGTTCAATAAACTCGGTCAGTGCACTGTTGTCTTTGTTGGCTTCGGTAAATTTGTGGATGATCTTGGTGAAGTCTTTCAACATTGCACCTTGAGTACCCAAAACTTTACGGCCTAACAGGTCAAGTGCCTGAATTTCAGTTGTACCTTCGTACAGGCAGGCAATACGTGTATCACGTACGATCTGCTCCATGCCATGCTCAGAAATAAAGCCGTGACCACCGAAGACCTGTACGCCATGTTTTGCTGCTTCTGAACCGGTTTCAGTCAGGAACGCTTTCGCAATTGGCGTCAGAAGTGACAAGATGTTGTCGGCAAACTTACGGTCAGCTTCTTCAGTGCCGTGTTCAACCACATCAGCATATTGAGCCAGCAGGTAAACCAGCGCACGACCACCTTCAGCAAATGCCTTTTGCGTGAACAGCATGTTACGTACAGCCGGATGTACGATAATTGGATCTGCCTCTTTTTCAGGTGCTTTAGGGCCAGAAAGTGAGCGCATCGCTAGACGGTCTTTTGCATACGCAAGTGCGCCTTGGAAAGAACCTTCAGAAGCCGAAACGCCTTGTATGGCTGTACCGATACGCGCTGTATTCATGAAAGTGAACATGCAGTTCAGACCGCGGTTTTCAGGACCAATCAGGAAGCCTTTGGCATTATCAAAGTTGATCACACAGGTTGCATTGCCATGAATACCCATTTTATGTTCGATGGAACCACAACGTACGCCATTACGATCGCCTATGCTGCCATCCGCATTGAGACTGAATTTCGGTACGATAAACAGCGAGATACCTTTGGTGCCTTTAGGTGCGCCAGGAAGACGAGCCAGTACGATATGGATGATGTTCTCAGCCATGTCATGCTCACCAGCAGAGATAAAGATTTTCTCGCCAGAAATTGCATAGCTACCATCTGCTTGAGGTTCAGCTTTGGTACGGATAATACCTAAATCAGAACCTGCATGAGATTCGGTCAGACACATGGTTCCTGTCCACTCACCTGAAACCAGTTTAGGCAGATAGGTATTCTTTTGTTCGTCTGAACCATGGTGTTCCAGAGTACGGACCGCACCGTGAGACAGGCCAGGGTACATGCCCCATGCCCAGTTCGCTGTACCGACCATTTCAGAAATACTGATACCCAGGGAGTTTGGCAAGCCTTGGCCGCCATATTGTTCTTCGGCAGAAAGAGAAGGGAAGCCTAACTCGATATATTTTTGATACGCTTCTTTAAAACCGGTCGGGGTCGTTACTACACCGTCGTTCCAGCTACAGCCTTCGCGGTCACCCACTTGGTTTAAAGGTGATAATTCATTTTCACAGAAGTCAGCCGCAGCTTCTAAATACTGATCAACCAACTCACGGCTTACGTTGTCCTGGAATGCTGGAAGTTTTGCATAGTGTTCTTCAGCATTTAATAGTTCATGCAATACGAACTGCATATCACGTAAAGGCGCTTTGTATTGTGGCATATCGGTTTCCTCAATACTGGTTTAACCAGCGTTATAATCCTAAATTAAATACAACGTATCTTCATTGACACGTATCGGCATGAGTCTAATCCTGCAACATCTTCCCTCGCGGTACAAGCATTTCAAGGGAATTTCTTGGTGACTGTAAAGTCAAAGATTAGTATATATCAATGATCAAAAGTATTGAGGGTAAAGACTTTTTGTAAGTTTTTATGAGGCAAGAAAGGTCAACGCATAATAATGCCAGCCAATAAAAAAGCACCCGGAGGTGCCTGATTAGTGAATCATGTTTTTATTGAGATGCAGCCGTTGCTACAGGTGCTTTGGGTTGAAAGCGCACCATACACTGACCATTAATGGTTTGGTCAGCGATTTTAACCTGTACCGCCTTGCCTGGGGCTTGGCCCTGACAGGCCCGAGCAAAAGCAGTCTGTAAAGCCTGGCGTTCTGCCAGATATTGATCGTACTGTTTGACCAGTTCGGCACGTTTTGTATCGGTTAATACGTCAGCGCCGTTCATACCGCCACGGAAATTCCCCTGCATCGGGCGGTGTTCACCGCGCATACCACGGAATTCACCACGTTGTTTCATCTCTTTGCGGTCAGCCTTAAAAAAGATATTACACTGGCCTTCAATAGTTTTATCGCCGGCTTTCACTTGTACTGTGCTGCCAATGGTCTTACCCTCACAAGCCTGCTGCATCTGTTTGCCCAGCTGCATCCGTTCGGTGCGCATGGCCTGGTAGTGTTCGCGCTGCTCAGGAGAAAGCTGATGGGCTTTTTTAGCTGCATGATGCTCATGATGTTTCATCATGTGTGGATGTTCTTTGCTGTCTGGCACCTGGCTGGTCGATTGACAGGCGCTGAGTAAGCTCATAGACACAATGCTGGCACCGATTAAACCTACTTTTGTCATTGCTTTCATCTCGCTACCCCATTTATTAGAAGCTGATTTTTTAGAATGTTTAAAGATTAAATAATAAAGATGAAGAAACAATGGAGGGTTTTTTAATCCCGTGTTCGTTACAATGATGAATACAGAAGAAAAATCGAGATTCTTGCTTTGAAAATTCGTCGTATTCCGATTGCCTTACGCCTGTTTTTAACTGTGCTGTTGACGACGCTGCTCATCACGACGGTGAGTCTGGGCGTATTGCATCTGAATATGCAACGGAACTTCACCCGCTATGTGGCGGATGTGGAAATGCAGAAACTGGATCATGTGATTGAAAACCTTGCAGACGTTTATATGGTTTATCAGGACTGGGGCAATGCCATTCAGGCACAGATTCTGCAAATTGAAGGGGAAGCAGCGCCAGATGATTATGACCGCTTATCACGCTGGTGGTTACGTCGCCAATATGATATTGCCTTGCAGCAGCGTTATTTTCAGGAACAGACTCTGGCCAGTGTTACGCCGTCCAGTATGGTTGAGCCCAGCTTGGCACCGCGACCCGTCAATCAGGAAGAATTGCGCATACTGGCCTCAAATATGCCTTCTCAATTTCAGCCCTTTGAAGGTTTGAGATTTCCACTCAGCTCGAATCAAGGCGCGTTCCGAACCGATCATAAAAATAAGGGGGAGCAATCGGCAGGGCGGCCAGCAGGCAAGAAACAGTTCATTCAAATGCCGGACCGTCTGGGACTCAGTTCGCGTCTGTCTCTTTATGATGCAAAGCGCCGTTTTGTGGTGGGAGAAGCTTCAGATGAGCAGATTTCCTATCGTCCGATTATGGTAAATAAGCAGATTGTAGGTTATTTGGGCTTAAAGCCGGTTTTAGATCAGGATGATGCTTTAAGTATTAATTTCTTTAGTAATCAGAAGCGTTACCTATTTTTGGTTTATGGTTTAAGTATTCTTGCCAGTCTGATTGCAGCGTTGTTGTTGGCGACTTATTTTAAAAAACCGATCCAGCGTTTACTTAATGGTACCCGTGAACTGACCCGAGGTAATTATCAGCATCAGGTCAAAGTAAAACGTAATGATGAACTCGGTGATTTATCCAGTGAATTGAACCAGTTAGCAGTGATTCTGGATCAGCATGAAACATCGCGCCGTCAATGGGTGGCAGATACCTCGCATGAGCTGAAAACACCGCTTGCGGTCTTGCAGGCTCAGATTGAAGCCATGCAGGATGGAATCCGTAAACCAACACCGGAACATTTTGCCTCGATGCTAGGTCAGGTGACGAGCCTGAAAAAGCTGACTCAAGATCTGGCTGCTCTGGCACAGGCTGATTCACAGCAGTTGCAATTTTATTGTGCCACGGTCAATCCTTGGGAAGTGGTACAGCAGGAACTGATGAGCTTCCAGCCAAAATTTGAACAGGCCAAGCTGAGTGTGACTGTCGAAGGCGAGGGGGCAGAACTGGAACTGGATTTGGATCGCTTTAAACAGATTGTGGGCAATCTGCTCAGTAACAGTATTCGCTATACTGAAGCCGGTGGGCAGGTGCATATCCATACGGAGCAGGATGACAGCTCGTGGACTTTATATATTGATGACAGTCCATTTGGTCTGACAGATGAGCAACTGGCCCGGATTGGAGAGCGTTTCTATCGGGTTGATGATTCGCGTACCCGGGCCACTGGCGGAACAGGGCTCGGTCTGGCGCTATCATGTAAAATTACTCAAGCAATGGGCGGCAGCCTTAGCTTTGCACATTCACCGCTGGGTGGTTTGCGCTGCAAGCTCAGCTTTCCTAAACAAATGAAATCTTAAAGGAAATAAATTCATGAAACATATCATGCTGGTTGAAGATGAAATCGAACTTGCACAGCTGGTGCGAGACTATCTGGAAGCTACTGGTTTTGAGGTCAGTATGTTTCATGATGGACAGGAAGCATATAACAGTTTTATCCAGCGTAAACCCAACCTGATGATTCTGGATCTGATGGTGCCGCGTATGGATGGCCTGACGATTTGTCGTAAGGTGCGTGAGCAATCGGATCTGCCTATTATTATGGTGACCGCGCGGACTGAAGAAATTGACCGGGTACTGGGCCTGAATATGGGCGCAGATGACTATATCTGTAAGCCATTTAGCCCGAAAGAACTCGTGGCGCGTGTACAGGCTGTACTTCGCCGTCTGGACCGTAAGGTGGAGCCGGAAAGTAATGACCTGTTCCGTATGGATAAATCACAGCAGCGTATCTGGTACCAGCAAAAAGCCTTGAATCTGACCCCAACCGAGTTTCGTTTACTGGAACTGTTCCTGGAACATGTCGGTCAGGTCTATTCACGCGCACAGTTGCTGGATCATATTAATCCGGACAGTTTTGATGTCGCAGACCGGGTGATTGACAGTCATATCAAAAACCTGCGCCGTAAAATTTCGGATGCTGCGGAAACCGGTAACCGTCATGAGTGGATTCAGGCGGTGTACGGGGTGGGTTACCGTTTTGAATATCCTGAGGACTAATTTTCAAGCCTGTTAAAGAAAAGCGAATAGACTGGGGGTATTCGCTTTTTTATGATGAGCAGAAAAAAGTTGAGATGCATTGATGACCCTCATAATCCGACTAGAACAGGCTGAAGATATTCAAAAGATTGCAGAGCTGACTCAGGCGGCCTTTGAACATGTAGAGTATTCAAGCCACACTGAACATTTTATTGTGAATACACTGCGTAAAAGAAATAAGCTCACTGTTTCATTGGTCGCCACAGATGATTGTCAAATTGTGGGACATGTGGCGATTTCGCCTGTACGATTATCCTCAGGAGATCAGGGCTGGTATGGCTTAGGCCCAATTTCAGTTGTACCATCTCGTCAAGGCTTCGGTATTGGCTCAGCATTGATAAATGCGGCTTTGAAGCAATTAAAAACCCGCAATGCTCAAGGATGTGTGCTATTGGGTGATCCAGCGTATTATGCACATTTTGGATTTAAAGCGATTAAAGATTTGAGGTTGGCAGATGTGCCAGCCGAATATTTTCAGGCGATCAGTTTTATTGGGTATTTTCCACAAGGGGAGGTATTCTATGACGAAGCATTTAATGCTACACAATAAGTATCAATTGAGTTTGACTATGTCCTTTCGGTCTTTTTTTGCTCCATAGCGCTGGCATACGACGCTTTGCTCATCTGTAAGTTCCTTTAAAATGGTTTTTCCATGCTTTATGGCACTATTACATGAGCAGTTGCTCAATACCATTCACGAGTTAATAGAATGGTTTTATTGTTCCAATCTCATTTTCTACTTAAAGACACGGTGGTTTTTAGGCAAGTGTACGTCAGTCATTCGCTAGAAATAAATCAAAAAAAGCTGTGGGGGATTGCTTAAATTATCCACAGCTTTGAGTTGGGTTGTGAAGAAATTATGATGAACAGCTGACCATGACTTCTGGTACATCGCTTGGTAAGGGAGCTAAATCTTCAGCTTGTTCTAGGTCTCGCTGTTTTAAATAAGGCTGGCTTAAAAGTTTAAATAGCCGATCGACTTCGGAAAAGTCATCCCGCCCCGCCAGTTCAATGGCTTTCTGTGCCATATGGTTACGCAGAATATAATGCGGATTGGCCAGCGCCATTGCACCATCCAATTCTGCAAGGTTTTGATGTTCACGGATCGTGTTATATAGACTTAAAAAGCTTTCAAATTGACGGCGATCCAGACAATCATCCTTGATCGCGTCATATTCCCTATTTTGCAGGCGAAGGAAGCTTTGGGTGTAATCCAGTTGCTCACTTTGCAAAATTCGTAAAAATGCCATGGCACAGTCAAAGCTGTCTTTATGAAAACGAGGCAGGCCCATTTTCTGGTTTAAGCCATTCCGATAATGTTCAAGGAAGGTCGGTTCATAATGTTCCAGACATTCGGCCAGATCCTGTTTCCATTGTTCTTTGTCATAATTTTCAGGACACAGCGCAACCAGATTATTCAGCCACATCCACAGATTCCAGTGGCCAATGCTTGGCTGTTGCTGATAGGTATAACGGCCCTGATAATCTGAATGGTTGTTAATCCAGTTAGGGCGGAAACGCTCCATAAACCCATATGGACCAAAGTCCAGGGTGGAACCGGTAATATTCAGGTTATCGGTGTTCATTACTCCATGTGCGAATCCAAGCAGTTGCCATTGGGCAATCATTAGAGCCGTACGCTGGATAACCTGGCTGGCAAAAGCCAGAATCGGTTGTTCAGCTTGTAGACATTCAGGATAATGCCATTCGATACATTTCTGGGTAAATTCAGGCAGTAACTCAGGCTGATATTGATTGATCCATTCGAAATGCCCGAAACGGATATGGCAATCTGAAGTCCGCAGTAACATGGCACCAGGCTCCAGTTTTTCCCGCTGTACGCCTTGAGCCGAAGAGGTAAAACCGACGGCATTACTCGATGCAACCCCTAAACAATTTAAAGCATGTCCTGCCAGATATTCCCGAATCACTGAACGCAGTACAGCGCGGCCATCTCCCATACGTGAATAAGGAGTGGCTCCTGCTCCCTTTAAATGCAGGTCAATGGTCTGGCCCTGCTGATCTAAAATCTGTGCGATCAGCAAACCTCGTCCATCGCCTAACTGTCCGGCCCACTGGCCGAACTGGTGTCCTGCATAGACCATGGCCAAGGGTTCAAATTCGGCAAAAGTTTTTTGACCACTACAAATCTCGACCCATTGTGCTTTATCCTCTTCAGACCATTGCAACTGTTCTGCGAGTGCAGCATTAAAATGTCCTGCTTTGGCACCTTTAAGTGGTAAAGGCATTTGCTGGTGATAGAGACGGGCAGGGAGCTGAGGATAACGGGAATTAAAATGCATAAGGCACAGGATAATGAAATAATTAAGATCAATATAACAAAGAACCCTGTTTAAAACTGTTGTAAAAAGCAAGTATGCGTAAGAGAAAGTTGAATCAAAAAAAGCTTCTTTGAAAGCTTGGAAGTGGGAAATGCTGCTCAGTGTAGAGTTGGTAAAACTTTTGTTTGAAAAGTTATGATATTAGGATCGGTTTTAAAAAGCTTGTCGAGAATTACTGTAGACCCTCGCAATATTTAAAACTTACAGTTTTCCAGCTCTAAGCGCAAACCTGTAATGCGCATGCCATATTTGCCATACCCAGCTTAATTTAAAATTCCAGGTTTAAAATCGGAGAATGATCCTTAAAAAAAAACGAAGGAGCTTATTTCTAAACTCCTTCATTGAATTGTATCGCCCTAAACAGGACAGTTAATAAAATTACTGTGACACCGGCGCTTTCTTTAAATTACGCACCAACAGATTCAGGGTCTCACGATGGTGGGAAAGACGCTGTTCCACCAGCTGGAATTCAACTTTCAGCTTGTCATCCATCTGGTGAATTTTCTCTGCCATAGCAGCCCTTTTGATCTGGATTTCCTGTTCTTTCAACTTGGCCCAGTCATTTAAGGTATGAGTAAATGCTTCATATTCCAGAGCAATTTTGCTTTTGACATTGGCCATGTCTTCAGTCACGTTATGACCATATACTGCCAGATCCTGCTCGGCATATTTGAACCGCATCGCCAGTTCTGCTTTTTTGATATTAAAACTCGGAATACGGCGCAGATTTTTTGCCAGTCCCAGTTTTGAACAGCTCCAGATCAGCCATTTGGTTGGATCATACTGCCACCATTTCACGCCATTACGGTAATCGTACTGGAAAATGTGATGATAGTTATGATAACCCTCACCCCAGGTCGCAATTGCCAGCCAGAAGTTGTCACGTGCCGTATTTTCATCAGTATATGGGCGTGAACCCCACATGTGGCACAGCGAGTTGATAAAGAACGTTACGTGATGGCTTAGAATCAAACGCACCAGACCACCCAGTAGCAATACGCCCCAGACATCCCCCACAGCCCAGCCAATTGGCAGCAGGATGGCAGCATGGACTGCAATTACCAGAGGGACATAATATTTGTGCTGGAACATCACCACTTTATCATTCAGCAAATCAGGTGCGTTTTTATAGTTCGGTTCCGCGGCAGGATAATCACGAAGCATCCAGCCTAGGTGTGCATACCAGAAACCGTTGTTAATAGAATAGGGATCTTTTTCCACATCATCTACATGGCGGTGATGGGTACGATGACCAGAACCCCAGTACAAAATACTGTTCTGTACGGCAAAGGTTCCCATAATCATCAGAATGATTTTTAAAGGCAAGGTGGCCTCATAAGCACGATGTGCCCAAAGACGATGGTATCCCGCTGTAATACCCAGGCTACTCACGCCCAGTAGAACAAACATGCTGATCCAAGCGGCAAGGCTGAAATCATGGTGATACGCATATAAGGGAATTGCGATCACAGCGACAATGGGCAAAACCACCAAAGCAAAGACTGCGACCCAATTAATTGGGGCTTGAGGTAGGGGAGCATTCATCTCCAACAGCACTCCTGGAACCTGGGAAGGTATAACAAAAAGCAGAGACTACTGCCTGATTTAACAGCAGCAAACTGGGTCATCTTAGCATGCCCCCTGAACCATCACTAGCATTATTGTACAATTGTATTGTACTGGCCGGTAACAGGATAATGAGGGTCTTGCAGGTGGTTTTTCTCGTCAGAAGTGCATCTTGTTTTAGATTAAGTATATAATATTTATCAATATTATTAATCTGTCTATGGGGTTAAAACACTTTAAGTGAATGTTGGCTTTTGATCCTGAATTCACAGATATAAAACAGGGGGAAAAGAAAATATAACCCGATTTTTGGAAATTTTTATTCTAAAAAATAAGATGGATAAGCCTGAATCAAAAAGCAGCGTAATATTACACTTTAAAGTTGCTGCATCATTAATTTGGGATAATCAGTAATCAGGCCTTGAATGCCCCAGTTGCGTAACTCTTTGGCACGGGTCACATCATTGACTGTCCAAACGCTAATGCTAAGTGCTGCAGCCTGAGTGGTCTGAATGATGTCTTTGCTGGCTAATTCATCCATCCAGCCAATCTGGCAGCAGCCCAGTTGCAGTGCCTGATCAATCGCCAGATATTTCACATCCGTTTCGACTAAAAGGCCGCGTTTTAAACGGGATTTTTGTTGTTGTAGGGCTTGATGAATTTTGAGGTCAAAACTGGTGATGACGACAGCCTGTTCAAAGCCTTGCAATTGCTGTTCGAGTTCAGTGGTGATTTTTTCAGCGTCCGCTTCAGAGGCCACACTTTTGACTTCGACTTCAATATGATCAAAATTCTGAATGATCGTTAAGGTCTGATCCAGCAGAGGCGTGGCTTCAACCTTATGCCATTCCGACCAGCTAACGGCATGGTTATATAAGGACAGATCCTGACGGCTACATTCATAGAGCGGTTTTTGTAAACCGGTGGTGCGCACAAAGTCATCATCATGCATGATGATCAGTGCATTGTCCTTCAGCTGGCGTACATCAAACTCGACCGCGCTAATTCCAATATCCTGAATGTACTGAAAACCGCCAAGCGTGTTTTCTGGTGCTTCGCCACGCGCACCACGATGACCAATTATGCGCATAGACTGCTCATAAATTGAGAAGGTGAATTCATTATAGGTGTGCGATATGACAAAAAAATGATAAGCCCTATTGTCGTCAGATGCTGTGTAAATTCAAGCTACATCTGACGCGTATTTTTAGATGCTAAACTGAAATATAATTTTACTTTTCGATGCTGTCATTGATGTTTTTCTGCCACAGAACCTCTGAGCCGCCTTCAGCACGCTGCCAGGTACGTGAGGCCACAAACAGCCAGTCAGAGAGACGATTCAGTAATTGTAGAGAAGCCGCTTGAATATTCTGGTCACGGGAGTGAACTGACATTACGCTGCGTTCTGCACGGCGACATACCGCACGAGCCTGATGGGCAAAACTGCAGACCAAACTACCCGCAGGCAAAATAAAGTCTTTCAGCATCGGTAAGGCTTCATTCATGCGGTCAATGTCATTTTCTAGAAATTCAATGGCAACGGGTTGTACCAGATTAAAGTTGGGAATGCAGACTTCACCTCCCAGATCGAACAGCCAGTGCTGGATCAGACTCAGGGATTTATCCCAAGTGGCTTTATCTTCGATTGAACTTATGGAAATTTGTGCGCGTAATACCCCAATAATTGCATTCAGCTCATCCACATCCCCTAGTGCAGTGATGCGTAAATCATCTTTAGCCACACGTGAGCCATCGCCCAGTCCTGTGGTGCCCGAATCGCCGGTGCGGGTATAGATTTTACTTAAACGGTGGCCCATGATAGATCCTAAAATAATTAAATGCGGTAAATAAAAAGAATCATGCCATAGGCATGACATGATTCTCAAAAGTATTTATTTAAACTGTTGTGAACTTAATATTTGAAAGTAACACCAGCAGAGGCGAGTCGGCCACCGTTGATATAAAATTCATCCTCGTAATAATTGGCAGTTTTAAATTTCACATCACCTACATTTTTGATATTGGTAAATAATTTAATATTAGGATTAAGATTCCAATAGCCATTAAGGTCTACAGTTGCATATCCAGGAACTTCTTTTGAGTTTGCAGTGTTAGAGATCTTCGATGTCGATTTTGCAATGAGTGTCGCACTTAAACCATACACATTATTTTCTAATCCAACAGTTGTTGAAAGAGATTGGCGAGGACGACGAATAAGTTCTAAACCAGTCTCTTTATTTTTAGTTTTAACATAAGCATATTCAGTGCTCATAAATAGATCATCTTTTTGCCACTTTAATCCGAATTCTCCGCCTTGCATTTGGGCTTTTCTAATATTGTCATAGGTCTTATCTTTCTTCTCTACTTCGATCAGGCGAGTATCAATTAGGTTATCAACCTGAGTTTCATAGAGTGCTGCGTTTAAAGATAAACTATTTGTGAGCTGATGATCTAAACCGATTTCATACGAAATACTTTCTTCAGGTTTTAGGTCAGGATTTCCGTAAGTACCTCCCCAAGTTGCATTATCGTAAGAATAGTAAAGTTGGTTACCTGTAGGTGCTTTAAAACCAGTTCCGATATTGCTGTAAATACTAGTTTTAGCATTTAGATTATATCGACCTGCAAGTTGACCTACAATATGGCTACCAAATTCATCATGATCCTCTAGGCGTAAACCAGCTTGCGTATGAATTTTATTGGTATCGTAATTATGTTGCACATAATATCCAATACTGTCTAAATCCTGTTTTTGCCCCAAGATTGAATAACTTTCAATATTCGCCTGATTTAAACTGGCCCCTAAAAGAAGATGCTGTGTGTTAGATAATTTCCATTTTGCACTTAAATCAGCTTCATCACGTTCAGTGTTAAATAGATAGCTATTTCCGGCTCCTAATAATTCATCTTTGAAGTTGGAGTATTGTCCAGTCAGTAAAAGATTCGGTGAAACTTCAGCACTTGCTTTAGCAATAAGGACGCGGTTTAAAAAATCTTGTGAGCCGCCATAGTAAATATTAGTTCCTTCATTCTCACTAAAACTAAGACTTGCACTATATTTCTCTTTATTGAGGCCTAATTTAGCACTATAGCCTTTCTGATCGTATCCCGCGTTTACTTTAACTTTGTTCGTTACAGGTGTGCCATCGCTTTCAAGACGCTGACCTTTAATTTGAGCATATAAACCTGACTGATCTACAAAATCTGCACCAATAATAGATTTATAGGTATGATTTTCACCAATTTCATTGGTTAATGATATCCCTGTTTTTTTAGGTGTAGCAGAAATGATATTAATCACACCACCAATTGCATCTGTACCGTATTGAACTGATGCAGGCCCTCTTAATACTTCAATACCTTGAATATCACTTAAATCTACGTAAGGAATATTAGAGCCGCCATCTAGAGCTGTATTCAAGCTTACGCCATCTTTTAAAAATAACAGGTGTTTTGAATCTGTCCCACGAAGAAATGCAGATGTCGTTTGACCAATACCACCTGATTGTACAATGTTAATAGATGCTTCTTTATTCAGTAGAGAACCTAAATCAGCAATAGGAGATTGTTGAATTTGCTGTTCATTGATAACTGAGATCCGCGCCGGTACATTTTCAATTTTTTCTTCTGAACGGGTTGCCGTCACCACAATGGTATTTAAAGATGCTTGTGCAACTTTTTGCTCGGCAGCAGACACAGATGAAGTAAAACCCAACGCAAGCGCGATTGCACCTACCAAGGCAGTAGGTTGAAATTGAATAGACATGATATGTGCTCCATACATTCACTCCCCGTGAATGATTGAGTTAAAGAACACAACAAGCAGGTATCCGGACTTAAATGCAGTATGTTGCTACTTACTTATCCACCTTCCCACATCAAATATGCAGTGGCGTAAATCAACAGGATTTATAAAGATAAGCTTTTCATTTTTTACCGTTGCGGGGGCAGTGCTGGATTTACACCAGCTTCCCTAAAGCGAAAGGCTTTGACTTGTTGCAAGTTGTGCGCAGTATAAAGTTGGACACAGATTTAAACAATCTGAATTGAGAATAATCCGTATGAACTTTACGCAAGTTTAAAAATTTGCATTACAATGATTCGCCCCAATCTCATAGATCGGCTATGACATGGGCAGATGTAGAGCCAAAAAACGATGCGAACCCGTGCCAAAATTTGTGGAATTACCCGTGCTGAAGATGTACACGCCGTTGTTCGGGCCGGTGCCGATGCAATCGGATTTGTGTTCTATCCGCCGAGTCCGCGCAGTGTGACAGTGGCGCAGGCAGAAGCTCTCATCCAGGCCGTACCCGCCTATGTACAGGTGGTTGGGCTATTTGTGAACAGTACGCTTGAAGAAATTCAGCTTCTTTTAAAAACCGTGCCGCTGGATATCCTGCAATTTCATGGTGACGAAACACCTGAACAGTGCCAAAGTATGGCACAGGCTGTAAGTCGGCGTTGGTACAAGGCCATTCAGGTCAAACCTGAGCTGGATATCGTTGCAGAAATTCAACGCTACCAGAAGGCAGGGGCTAATGCCGTGCTGTTAGACGCATGGCATCCTGAACTAAAAGGTGGCACCGGGCACAGCTTTGACTGGAACACATTTCCCCAACTCAATATTCCTTTGATCTTGGCAGGGGGGTTAAATCCTGACAATATCGAACAGGCAATTCTCACCACACATGCGTATGCGGTGGACGTGAGCGGCGGTGTCGAGTCCGCAAAAGGTATTAAAGACCAACAACTCATCGAACGCTTTATGCAAGGAGTCCTACGTGGATCAGCAAAATAATGTGATTGACTATACCCAATTCCCGGATGAACGCGGGCATTTCGGTATTCATGGCGGGCGTTTTGTGTCAGAAACTCTTATGGCAGCTCTGGAAGACCTGGAGAAGCTGTATTTCCGTATGAAAAATGACGAACAGTTTTTGGCAGAATTCGACCGTGACCTCGCTTACTACGTAGGTCGTCCAAGTCCGCTTTATCATGCTGAACGATGGTCGAAAGAGTTGGGTGGTGCGCAAATTTACTTGAAACGTGAAGACTTAAACCATACAGGTTCGCATAAAGTTAATAACACAATTGGTCAGGCGCTGCTGGCAAAACTGTCTGGTAAAAAACGAATTATTGCCGAAACAGGTGCGGGCCAGCATGGGGTGGCAACCGCAACAATTGCTGCACGTTTGGGCCTTGAATGTGTGGTTTTTATGGGTGCAGAAGACGTGAAACGTCAGGCGATGAACGTCTATCGGATGCGTCTGCTCGGTGCGACTGTAGTACCGGTGGAAAGCGGCTCTAAAACCCTGAAAGATGCCATGAATGAAGCCATGCGTGACTGGGTGACCAATGTGGATTCAACTTATTATGTGATTGGTACGGTGGCAGGCCCACATCCGTATCCGCAGCTGGTTCGTGATTTCCAGTCGATTATCGGTCGTGAAGCACGCCGTCAGATTCAGGAACAGGCTGGCCGTTTACCGGATGCACTGGTGGCCTGTGTGGGTGGTGGTTCAAATGCGATGGGCCTATTCTATCCGTTCTTGAACGATCAAGATGTGAAAATGTATGGTGTTGAAGCAGCAGGCTATGGCATTGAATCCGGCAAGCATTCTGCACCTTTAAATGCAGGTCATGTCGGAGTATTGCATGGTAACCGGACTTATTTAATGTCTGATGATCAAGGTCAGATTATTGAAACCCATTCAATTTCTGCGGGGCTGGATTATCCGGGCGTGGGGCCTGAGCATAGCTTCCTGAAAGATATGCACCGTGTCAATTATATGCCGATTAATGATCAGGAAGCTTTACAGGGTTTCCGTGATTTGACCAAAATTGAAGGTATTATTCCTGCGCTGGAAAGCTCGCATGCAATGGCTTATGTGACCAAACTTGCTCCAGCGATGGATAAGGATCAGATCATTATTGCGACGGTCTCGGGCCGTGGAGATAAGGACTTGATGACGGTCGCGCGTATTGATGGTGTAGAAATGGTAGAAATGTAATCGGACTTTGAACTGTCTTATTTCAACCTGAGAAACTTACACGATTTTCATCGTTGAGCTTATTAGTCCTTCTCTGATAACTTTCCGAGAAGGACAGCATAGACTCTAGTCAACTTGAAACAGCACCTGAGAATTGCAGGTGCTGTCTCATTTAAAGACAGCATAAAGTAAAGCAAGAAGCGGCTATCAATAGCCGCTTCTTGCTTGTAATGCTTCTCCGCTTTCACCAAGAGAAAAATGACGGCTTAATGTGCTTCATCCCAGTTTTTGCCCTTACCGACTTCAACTACGAGCGGCACAGAGATTTCAATCACCGATTGCATGATCTCAGCCAGTTTTGGGGCCAGCTCATCAGCAATGGCTTCATCGACCTCAAATACCAGTTCGTCATGCACTTGTAGCAGCATTTTAGCCTGATCTTTAGGCAGAATTTTGTCGACTTCGACCATGGCTATTTTAATAATATCGGCTGCCGAGCCCTGTAAAGGCGCATTAATAGCAGCACGTTCTGCGGCCTTGCGTACCATCATGTTACGCGCATCAATGTCCGGAGTATATAAACGGCGTCCAAGAATGGTTTCAACAAAGCCTTGTTCCAGAGCAACCTGACGGGTGCGCTGCATATATTCATAAATTCCCGGGTAACGACGGAAATACTGTTTGATATATTCCTGTGATTCCTGACGGGTAAAGCCGAGCTGGCGCGTCAGGCCAAATTCAGACATGCCATATAACAGGCCGAAGTTAACAGCCTTGGCCTGACGACGCTGGTCACTGCTGACCTCTTCGAGTGGAATACCCAGAACTTCGGCAGCAGTACGGCGGTGTACGTCCTGTCCATGAATAAAGGCATCGACCAGCGCATCATCCTGAGACAGATGTGCCATCAGGCGTAACTCGATTTGTGAATAGTCGGCTGCCAGCAGGACACGACCTTCGGGTGCAATAAAGGCTTTACGGATTTGACGGCCGATTTCGGTACGAATCGGAATGTTTTGCAGGTTCGGATCGGTTGAAGATAGACGGCCAGTCGCAGTGAGTGCCTGATGATAACTGGTATGGACGCGATGTGAGCTATTATTGACCTGCTTTAACAGGCCATCGGTATAAGTGCTTTTTAGTTTGGACAGACCGCGATACTCCAGAATCAGTTCGGCAATTGGATGTTCCAGTTTTTCTAAAACGCTTTCACTGGTGCTGTATTGTCCGGTCGCGGTCTTTTTACCGCCTTTTAAACCCAGTTTTTCAAATAAAACTTCACCGACCTGTTTCGGAGAGCTGACATTAAACGCTTCACCGGCCATTTCTGAGATCTGGTTTTCTAAGGCTTGCATGGTTTTAGAAAAATCGCAGCTCAACTGATCCAGAAAGCCGAGGTCAAGCTGAATCCCGTTTTCTTCCATACTGGTCAGGACGCGTGCTACCGGCATTTCAATATTGTGCAGAAGATTGACCAGTTCCGGATAGGCTTGCAGTTTCGCACTTAAAACTTCATAAAGTCGATAGGTTACATGCGCATCTTCTGCGGCATAGTGCGTTGCAGTCTCAATCTCAATCTGGTTAAAGGTTTTCTGTTTGGCACCTTTACCGGCCACCTGTTCATAGGTGGTGGTTAAATGGCTTAAATAAAGACGTGCGACATCATCCATGCCATGCCGGGTTGCAACCGAGTTAAGGACATAAGAGGCGAGCATGGTATCAAAATACCAGCCTGCTAAATGAATACCGTGATTCTCCAGTACATGTGCATCGTATTTCAGATGATGGCCAATTTTCTGAATCGCCTCATCTTCCAGAATCGGTTTGAGCTGCGCCAGAATATCTTCACGATTGAGCTGTTCAGGCACACCTTCATAATCATGTGCCAGCGGGATGTAATAGGCATTTTCTGCATCAAAAGCCACCGAGAAACCAACAATTCGTGCCACGCGATAATCCAGACTGGTGGTTTCGGTATCAAAAGCAAAGCGTTTTTCTGTGCTGAGACGCTCCAATAGCTGGTCCCAGTCGTCCTGATTTAAAACTGTATGATAGGTCGCCTTACCGAGCTGGTCATTCTCACTACTGAGCGTTGCTTGCTGGTCATCCACCTCTTCAGGCTCAGAGGCGGCTTTGGCAGTTATAGATTGGGCCGCCTGTTTATAATTGCGGTTATTCGGGTTATGAGGATGATCCAGCGACTGTAACTGATTACGGAATTCCAGCTCGGTATACAGATTGCGTAAAGCTTCAACATTCGGTTCTTGCAGCTTCAGGTCCTCATAGCCAAAACTCAAATCCAGATCGCAAATAATACTGGCCAGTTGATGATCCAGAGTGATGCCCTCGACATTGTCTTTAATATTCTGGCCGACTTTCCCTTTGATCTTGTCGACATTTTCCAGAATGCTACCGATGCAGCCATATTCAGTCAGCAGTTTGGCAGCAGTTTTGGCACCCACTCCCGGCACACCTTTAATGCCATCCGAGGCATCACCCATCAGGGTCAGATAGTCAATGATCTGGTTGGGCCACACGCCAAACTTTTCAAAAACCCCATCGACATCCATTGGTTTTTCTTTAAAGCTGTCTTCCAGGGTCACTTTGTCGGTCACCAGCTGGGCCATATCTTTATCACCGGTAGAAATCAGTACCTGATGGCCCAGCGCTTCGGCACGTTTGGCCAAGGTACCAATGATGTCATCTGCCTCAGCGCCCGGCAACATATGCAAGGGAATGCCCAAGGCACGGATCAGGGCATGTAAATACGGGATCTGCTGAGATAATTCTTCTGGCATGCTGGGACGGTCACCCTTATAAATCGGTGACAGTTCATGGCGGAAGGTCGGTTCTGGTGTATCGAAGATCACAGCCATATAAGTCGGCTGGGTACGGCGCATCAGTTTTTGAATGGCAGAAATCGCACCACGAATTGCATTGGTGTGCAGACCGGTTGACGTGGTTAATGGTGGTACTGCGTGAAAGGCACGAAATAAAAAGTAAGAGCCATCGACCAAGACAAATGGTGGCATGTAATCAATTCCTTATTCAAAAAACTGCTTTATTGTACGTGATTTTTACTGCACTCGCTGAGGCAAGTCCCGTTCCACAGCTTAGCGAATATCGGGTGAAGATGAAATAAGCAGTGCCAGCTGTTGTATGATGGAAAAGTTCAGGAGAGAGAGAATGATAAGAATGACAACAGGACAAAATGAGTTGCGTATGATCTGGCTGATTAGCCTTCTTATCATTGGGGTCAGTGCTTGGTATCTGGACTTGCAGATCGTTACTTATTTATCTGGCTTGGGCTTTTTGATCAGCGTGATGCAATATATCAGTGCGGTGGAAACCCCAGTAAGTGATATGGCCAGTCCGGCGCAGCGTATTGTTCCGGCCAACTCTAAAGTTCCACTATATATCTCTTCTATTATCGCGATTGTGGGTGGGGTGAGCGAACTCAACTGGTTAATGGGCATCGGGGTAACTGCCTGGATTTTCTTTCTCTTGCGCTGGCTGCAACGTCTGGAACGGAGTGTCCTTCAGCTACAAGCGCGCTATCCATCTGCAAAGCAGGCTCAGCCAAACAGCATGCCGGAAGATATGGCAGAACCGGTAAGGGAGTCATCTATTTCGGAACAGCCACAGCTTATTGAACAAATCCAGCACTGGATTTTTCGTGGTAATCCGGTGTTAAAAGCTGCAATTACCATTCTGGTGATTGGCATTATTTTATTATTGCGTTTTGCGACAGAGCACTGGCAACTCAGCCTGGCGGTGAAATTAGCACTGGTGGCGCTGGCTGCCCTCATGGTGACCGGACTGGGCTATGCTTTAATGGTGAAAAACCGGAGTTTTGCTCTGGCACTGGAAGGCTTGGGGCTGGGTGCTTTGTTCCTGACCTTATTTTTTGCCTATTACAGTCTGGTGATTCCCAGCTTGGCGCTGGCCGCTCTGGTTTTTATGATTATTCTGGCGCTGACCCTCTACTTAAGCCTGAAACAGGACAGTATTGAACTGGCAGTGATGGCCTTATTTATAGCTTATCTGGCACCGTTTACCCTGCCAACTCGAGATGCCTCTGCGGTGGAGTTCATCAGCTATTATCTGCTGATCAATATCGGGGTATTGTTGCTGAGCAGTTTCAGGCCCTGGAAAATTCTGAACCAGATTGCTTTTTTGGTCACCGTCATGGTCGGTGGACTCTATAGCCTGATACATGGCACCACCCATGAACGCTATCGTATGACCGCTCTGATTCTGGCCCATAGCACAGTCTTTATCTGGCTGGGTTTTCGCTTTAGCCAGTTGCTGGCCAAGCAGGATCTGTCCCGTTTCCGCTTAAAGCCGGTACTTGATCTGGCCCTCATTTTCGCTGCCCCGATTACTGCCTATCTCTTTTTATACCTGATCCATTTTAATCAGCCTGAGCAGAAACTCTGGCAAGCCGGCTTAAGTCTGCTATTTGCTTTGGTCTTTGCCGTCTGTTGGCACTTGGTTCGTCATAGAGAAACGGTTCAGATCATTTCACAAAGCTATCTGAGCCTGATGCTGATTTTCCTGGCGCTGATTCCACCGATTTTATTGACAGAGCAGTGGAGCGTGGTGGGCTGGGCTGTTGAAGGACTACTCATCTATCTCTGGGCTCTGGAAAAAAATATCCGTGTCGCACATTACCTGAGCATGGGACTGTTGCTGATGGCAGGATTCAGTAGCCTATATTATCTGGTTGAGCTTAATCCGATACCTCGAGAGATCTACTGGATTCTGAGCGTCTGCTATGTGGCCGTGGTCTTTCTTAGCCAGCTCAAAGCCGAATACCGCCAGCAGCTGAATAGTTTCAGTATCAGCTTTCTAAGCCTACTCAGTTTTGCCGCAACCCTGATTCTCTTTGCCTTGCTAGAAGATGAGTTTGCTCAGGACTATGCCTATAGTTTGAGCTTGTTCAGTCTTACGCTTGGTTATGTCATTTTAAGTGAAATCGTCCAGCATAAACATCAGGCATGGGGCTGGTTATTGCCCAAATGGAGCGGGCTTACACCTTTAATGGTGATTGCGGTCATCTTGGCTGTGGATCATAGTCAGAATGCCGTACTGGTCTGGCAAAGTAATCTGGAACGTGGCGTATTTGGCCTCTCAGCGCTATTGCTGACTACGTTATGGCTAAGACCGATCAAGGGCATGGAGCTGTCTAAAGAGTGGATGAGTTTTGGTGGATTCAGCAGTTTGGCCTTGGCCAGCCTCTGTCTGATGCCGAGCATGCCTTATCTGAGTATGGTGATTTTACCGCTGGTTTTCTGGCTCTGGTGTTATAGGCAACCAGCAAATTCAGACTGGTGTTTGTTCTGGCAGAGTAAAAGCTGTCTGTTTCTGATGGGAGGGTGGTTACTGTGCTCACAACTTTTCAATCGGCAAGCTTTTGAATACTACTGGCTGCCGCTACTCAACCCATTTGATCTGATTAGCTTGGCGATGCTGGCCAGTTTTATCTGGATGCTGTTACAACAAATTCGGGCCGGACAGGACCGCGGCATGATGTCGGTGTTGATGGTACTGAGTCTGCTGTGGCTGTCGAGTTATATCGTTTTGCGCGCCTTGCATATGTATCTGCAAACACCCTTTAATAGTCTGGCGCTATGGAGCAATGCCACAGTCCAGCTGAGCCTGACCATTCTGTGGGTATTACTGGCATGGGTAACCATGTGGACTGCAACCTTAAAAAAACTTAAACCGATGTGGGTTCTAGGGGGCAGTATTTTGGTGATAGTCAGTTTGAAACTGGTGTTATTCGACCTGTCGCATACTGGTACGCTGACCCGGGTGATTTCTTTCCTGCTGGCTGGTGGAGTAATGTTATTCATTGCCTATATTGCACCGATGCCAGAGGGAGAAAAGATCTAAGAAGAGCTTCAAGATGGTTTAAGTAGTTCACCTCCTCCCTTGGTAAAAGGGAGGGGGTGGAACGACATTATTTTAAATACGGCTCTCTTTTTAACTCTTTTTCATTGGCATATTGGTCAATTTCTGCATTTTCCAGTGGGCGGGACAGCGGATGATCGACAAAGCCCATTTTCGGAACTGGAATCTCAATCTGGTTGTCGACAAAGCCGTTACGAATCCGTTCCTGCATTTCATCTCGTACTTGCAAATAATTTTCCTGCTGGCACCAAATGGCAAACAGCAATTCAATTGAAGATTCACGGAAGGCAGTCACTGTTACCGCCGGTTTCGGATCAGCCAGAACCAGCGGATATTTATTGGCAACATCAAGCAGTACTTCACGCACTTTAATAATGTCTTCATGAAAGTTAATTGCCAGAGTAATCGGAATGCGCCGGATCGGGAATTTGGACAGGTTCTGTACTGGAGCACGAATCAGCTGTTCATTCGGCAAACGCACATAAATATTGTCCTGGGTCAAAAGCTTGACCGAGAGCAAGTCAATAGAGATGACTTCACCTTCAATTGCATGTCCGCGAATTAAGGTAATCTGAATAGTGTCACCCACTTCAAAAGAGCCTTCACCAATCAGGAACAGTCCGCTGATCAGGTTGGAAGCAGACGTTTGTGAAGCAAAACCCAGAGCGACTGTTAAAATCCCCGCAGCACCCAGGAAGACACTCAGTTTAAAGCCGGCTTCTTTCAAACTGGCCATGATGAACAGCAAGAAGATGAAATAAAAAATCCCGCGCCGCCAGACCAGTTTCTGATGCGCATTGAAACGCATACCGATAGTGCGAATAAACGTATTGGAAACAAAACGTGCAATCAGAAAACCAATAAAACTTAATACCACTGCCACCAGAACCTCAGTCAGGCGCTCCGTATTAATATTGGTAAATACGGCCTTGAGACTGCTGGTGATTTCGGCTGGAAGACTCGAATTAGGCATCACACGCTCTTAGAAAAATGAATCAAACATATTAAATAAATTTCCCGCCGGATCACGCGGTGGATGTAAATAATTAACTTCGCCTGCATGGGGAGGAGTGCGGTTTTCCACCCGAATCCGCGGCGGACGGTCCAGTCCTTCATGCAATACTTTAATTTGAGATGTCCATAAGCGCCCCGTACTTTCACTATAAAAGAGTGGCAAGGCCAGAACGGGAACACTCATCCGGTCAAAACGCAGCTGCTGGTGACTGGTATTATGAAACTCAATTGGGGTGACAGCCCGAAACGCACGGGGACGTAATTGCTTCAGTTCAGTCCGGCCATCGACCGCGGTAGCATAACAAATTTCACCCGAGCGATGATTCGGTCCGAACCAGGTGTCTTTGGGTAGAATTACTGGAAGATCAAAAATGGGTTCACGTTGACCTTCAACAAAACCGGCAATCCAAAGCGGGGTACTGATATATAAAGTCCCGCGCTGACCGGCTGGAATATAAATCGGATCAACCGGTTTAATCACTACCGAGCGGTCAGCCAGGCGAGGCATCAGCTGCAGTTTGCTTTGAGTCAGCTTGAACATATAGCGTTCGATTTTGACCGGCGAAGGGAAGGCAAAATGTGGATCATCAATCTGATGCCACTGCTGCTCATAATCATACTGTACCGCAGGCCGGTAATATTCCAGACGCCACTCCTGCAAGCCGCGGGTCAGGCGGAACAGCAGGGAGCCGAATTGCCAAGCCTTAGATTCATTAATTTCAAAATTCTGCTCTCCCCACCACTGTATTTTGGGAGATGTTAAGCTATATTCCTCTTGATCTTGTGACAATCCTGGCTCCCTTTCTTGCTAAATCTTTGAAAACATACTTCACGCTGTCATATGCTTAGAGTACACTCAATTTAAATTTTTTCATCATTATTATAATCTGCAATGCAAGTACTGAAACAATTACAAATTCCATATAGTTTCGCCAAGCGTCATGGTGTGCTGTTGCGTTATGAGGGTGATCAGGCCTTCATTGTCCGCCGGGACAATACCTCCATGCTTGCATTGCAGGAAGCACGCCGTTTACTGGGACATCCTGCACATTATCTGCTGTATAGCGAGCAGGAGTTTAACCAGTTGTTGAGTGCCAGTTTTGCTGGCGACAGTGGCGAGTCGCAGCAGGTCGCAGCTGGCCTGGAAGACCATCCCGACTTACTCAGCTTGGCCGAATCGGTTCCGGAAGCTGAAGACCTGATGGATCAGGAAGATGATGCACCGATTGTCCGGCTGATTAATGCCTTATTGTCCGAAGCCATTCGGGTAGGTGCCTCGGATATCCATGTCGAATCATTTGAGAAAAGACTGTCTGTACGCCTGCGTGTCGATGGGCAGCTGCGCGAGATTGTCCAGCCACGCCGTGAACTGGCTCCTTTGCTGGTTTCCCGGATTAAAGTGATGGCCAAGCTGGATATTGCCGAAAAGCGCATTCCCCAAGATGGCCGTATTTCCTTACGTCTGGCAGGACGTGAAGTCGATGTTCGTGTCTCGACCTTGCCTTCGTCTTATGGTGAACGGGTGGTAATGCGTCTGCTGGATAAGCAGGCTGGCCGCCTCAATATGACCCATCTGGGCCTAATGAGTAAAGACTATGAGCGTTTAAAGACGCTGGTACATCGTCCGCATGGAATTATTCTGGTCACCGGGCCTACGGGTTCGGGTAAAACCACTACCTTATATGCCGCGCTGTCTGATCTGAATGATGGCTCTAAAAATATTCTGACCGCAGAAGATCCAGTAGAGTATCAGCTGGAAGGGATTGGTCAGACTCAGGTCAATACCAAAGTTGATATGACTTTTGCCAGGGCTTTAAAAGCCATGCTGCGTCAGGATCCTGATGTGGTGATGGTCGGCGAAATTCGTGATCTGGAAACTGCAGAAATTGCGGTACAGGCCTCGCTTACCGGTCATCTGGTACTTTCCACATTACATACCAATACTGCAATTGGTGCCGTGACCCGTCTCAAAGATATGGGCATCGAACCATTTTTATTATCCAGCTCTTTAATTGGGGTGGTAGCTCAGCGGTTGGTTCGGACTTTATGTCCGCACTGCGCGACCTGGCAAGCAGCAGATAGTTTTGAAAAAGGTCTGTTTGAAAATATTGAGCATCCACAGGAATTAAAATTACCGCAACCGCAAGGCTGTGAACGCTGTGGCAATACCGGTTTTAGCGGGCGTACCGCGATTTATGAAATTGTACCGGTAGATGACCATATGCGCCGTTTGATTCATGGCAATGCCGCAGAATATGAACTGGAAAATTATGCACGCCAGCAGTCTGGCTCCATTCGGGATGATGGCTTGCGTAAAGTCTTGGCAGGGAAAACCACGATTGAAGAAGTGCTGCGTGTTACCAATGAAGCGGCGGAGTCATGAAAATACGCTTCTTTGTTTTTTAGCATGCTTGAGGCTGTTAGAGCTCTGATATTCTCAAAATGCAATTTGCAGAGTCTGTGCCAAGAAAATGGGCACTCGTCCTTTCGCCATTAAGCCATAAATATGATGAGTGATAGTGATAAAACCCCAATAAAACCTTAACTTAAAAGGGTATTATCTATTATTTTGAATAGGGTTAATGGGCTATTGACCTAAATTAATCTATATTTCGATCAATTGCTTGTATTTAACCTTATGAGTATGAAAGGAAACTCTTTTTAAAAAACTTGTTTTCATGGGGGGCATTTTTATTGACCATCCTTGAAAATAATGAAAAACCGACTTGAGAACAAGCCGGTTTTTTTGAATGGTTGTACTATATTTCGCTAAAGAAACTTATGGATAGTCAATTTTATGGTTTATTTTCAAGCTTTCTTTCATCAATGTGCTGAATAAGTGGGCTAGAAAGAAAAGAGCGTCTAATAAATATTATTCCATATGACGCCCGTTAATTTAATCCACATCAACATCTATCCAGATGAATGGTGGCTTGAAAATCAAACAATCACATTTAATACCACATCAATATTACCACGGGTGGCATTTGAATAAGGGCAGACAATATGTGCTGCATCTACCAGTTTTTGAGCTTCAGCTCGGTCCATGCCTTCTAAATGAATGTTTAAGGTCACTTCAATACCAAAGCCTGTTGGAATCGGACCAATGCCTACATCGCCTTCAATATAGGCATCTTTACTGATATTAAGCTTGTCACGGTTCGCAACAAATTTCATTGCACCTAAAAAGCAGGCGGAATAACCTGCGGCAAACAGTTGTTCAGGGTTGGTGCCGCCACCTGGGCCGCCCATTTCTTTAGGCACCGCCAATTGTACATTCAGAATCTGATCATCGGTGGTGGCATGGCCATCACGACCACCGGTGGCTTTGGCATGTGCGGTATATACAGCTTTTTCTAATGACATGAGATGAATCCCTATTTATTTTAATAGAGCTTCTATACTCCCTAATTTCTGGCCAAGTATAAGAGGGATTTTGTTAATTTATGCAAGCAGTATGCAGTCAGGAGTTAAAACTCGCTTAGGAAAACTGCAATAATTTACGATGTTCGATAAGTGGCATGGCTTCCCGCACTTTGGCCTGTTCAGCCAGATCAAATTCGACCGTAATAATCTGTGCCCCTTCCGCATGTACCATATCCAGAAGTTGACCACGGCTATTTGCAGCTGCGCTATGCCCCCAGGTTTGACGTTTTTCGCCGTGCCATCCTTGCTGTGCTGCACCTAGAACCGTACATTGGGTGTCCATGCCGCGTGCCTGTAATAATAACTGCCAGTGCATTTGTCCGGTGGTATAGGTAAAAGCAGAAGGTGCAGTCAAAATATTTGCGCCTTGGGCACGCAGCTTCAGGGCAAGTTCAGGAAAGCGCAGGTCATAACAGACCATCAGGCCGATATTTCCAAAAGGTGTTTGAGCCACGACTAATTCATCACCGGGTTCAAAGAACCTGGATTCCTGGTAGCCACCGACTGCATCACCCACCTGTACATCAAACAGGTGAATCTTGTCATAACGGGCTTCAGTCCGCTCCGGGCTGATACAGAGACTTACAGTACGTACCCGGCCATCTTTAATCACAGAACCATCAGGACGATAAGGGCAGGGTAAAGTTCCTGCGACAATCCAGATCTGATATTGCTGAGCAAGCTGCTCCAGACGCTGCTGGATTGCTTCAAACTGGGCTGCAGTTTCGCGCTGCTTTCCTGCGGCGAAACAGACGAAATTTTCAGGAAAGACAATCAGCTCTGCCCCTTGGGCTTTACTCTGTTGAATTAATGACTCGATTACTGTGAAATTTTGTTCAATTTCATTTTGGGAATTCATTTGTGCAACAGAAACTAAAGTCATGGAGGCTCCTTATGGTCGGTTCATACCTTTTGTTCGGAAGTTTTATCTAAACTGTCTTGTTCTTTCTGTAACTGTTTGACCAGAGGTTCAAACATATTCTGGTTACTCTGATTTAGCTTCATTAAAGTCTTGTGGGCATCCAGAACAGTACTCAGCATCGCCTGATGGGTGATATGTTCTTCCATCAGGGCGCGCGTACATACATTTGAATCACCACAGTAATTCAGAATCACGAAAACCTGTCCCAAGCCCATACTATTGGCCAGAGTGGTAATATCCGAGTTGGTAGACAACATAACCGGCTGAATTTCATGGATTTGCTTGAGTTTCAGTCCTAACTTTGCCAAGACACCCAGTACAGTACTATCAATGAAGCTGGTTTCAGTCAGATCAACTATTGCACCAACCACGTTGTCTTGCTGTTCAAGTTTGTTCAGTAATTTATCTAGACTAATACAAGATTGAGCACGCACTTCGCCAATAAGCTTAAAAATATGCGTTCCATTCAAACTTGCATATTCAACATGACCTGTTGACATATAAATGCCATTTGCAGAGAAGGATATTAAATTATCCCATAGGGTACTTAGATACTCAAGTAGCCGAAAGTCCTGATTAAATTAAGTGCTTATAAAGCCTGTAAATATATTAGTCTGTGTTGATATTTCATAAATGGCTTGTGCTGTAAGCTAAAACTCAGCGGATGAGACATGAAACCAAGGGAATGAGGCTATTGCCAAGCTTCATAACGAAATTTGAGACAGTTTTTGCTGCATGACAAGCACAAAGCGTTGCTGTGTTTAAAGCGCAAGGATGAGTATATTTTCTGCTGCTATCTGGTGATGAGTGATTCATCTAGAATGACTAACTTTCCGGCCTGATGTTTTATATCAGCTAAAAAATCTTGCGAGAGCTATCTCTTGCGTCGCAAACATAGGCGAAGTATCGACAGACCCTATTACTTGACTCTTATAAAACTCAGGAAAGCAATATCATCAGCGACATGTTCTGGTATTTCAAGTGATTGATTTTTAAGGTGGTGTAGAAGGTGGGTAAACTGTTCGTTCAGGCCGCCTTCAAAAGGTTCCAGAGCTCCATCCGAGCAGATGAAAAAGCGAGCATTACGGCTTAAAATATATTCATATTCTTCGACTTCCAGCTCTTCGGTCAGTCCCAGAGGAAAACTGCTGGTTGTAAAAATTTTAGGTTCCTGGTTGGGCTCAAGGATAATCGGCGGTGGATAATGTCCTGCACTGGACCATTTTAAGACATGAGTTTCAAGGTTTAGCACTCCAGCAATCATGGTGATATGTTTTTCAATATTTTCCTGAACCAGCATGCCATTGAGCTTTTTGATCAGCTCGCGAGGTGTTTTGGAGCGGCCATGAAATGCAGCCATCCATGAGGTTAATAAACTGCTGGTGACACCATGTCCCGACACATCTGCCAGATAAAATAAGACCTCTTTATCGCTAATTTTCCAGTAATCATACCAGTCACCCGATAAATAGGCCGAAGGCTGAAAACAGGTCTCGACCTCATAATTAAGCAGTTCTATCGGATTGGGCAATAGGCGTTTTTGCAGTTCTGCGGCAGAAGGCAGATCACGGCTATCCTGATTGCGTTTATATTGAGCATCAATTTTTTGTAGAGCGGGAAGTGGTTGTTCCGGCAGTTGGTTCCAGATCCATCCAGCCAAAGCACCCTGTTGCCAAGCCTGTGCCAGCGCAGTCCCTTCATGTTCCAGAGCCAGGACAATCGTTGGAAGATTCCACTGATAATGCAAATAATCATGTACATCAGCAATTGCAATAATCGTAGCATCATACAGCTCATGGTCATCCGGCAGGATGACTTGAACATGCGGAAGTGTCTCAAGAACCTGGTCCAGATAGGGAATATCACGAGTGGGTTGAATGAAATACATAGAGAGATGATTCGATCTTAGGGCTGTCTACTTAAGGTGTACTATAACAAGCAAATTATGGCTAGCGCACAGATTTCGCTAACCATTTAATTAAAATATCAGACTTAGAAGAGTTCGTTGGTGGTGTTGAATTCAGACTCATTAAGAGACTCGTCTGCCGAACCTTCATCATCAAAGTCATCCTCGAGAAAGAGAGATTCTTGCTCGGTACCCTTCTTTTCTGCAATGGCATAGTTGGTTCGTTGCAAATAGATGTCACGAATCTGCGCATAACGATCACCTGTCAGCACACTTTCGACATCCAGATATTCGCTACGTGTATCAATACCGCGCCAGAACTGGTCGGCCCAGTACAAGCCATCGTGATCTTCCAGCATATATTTTTGTGGACGCGCTTGACTGTCGGCTAATATTCCAATCACGCCACGTACTGAACTTGGACCCAAAATAGGCAACATCAGATAAGGCCCAGAAGGAACACCGTAATATCCTAAGGTCGTTGCAAATTTTTCATCTTCATGAGTGAGACCTAAACGACGTGCAGGATCCGCCAGACCCAAAGTGGTCAAGGTGTTAATGGTAAAACGGCCTAAAGATTTTGCTGCGTGTGCTGGGCGGCCTTGGATCAATTGGTTAACCGCATTCCAAGGTTCGCCTAAATTACTGCGAAAATGGGTATAACTGCCACGAACCTCTTGAGGAAGCTTTTCTTTATACTGTACAGCTACCGGACGTACAATCGTACGGTCAATCGCATCATTAAATTGATATACCTTTCTGTTCCAGAATTGAAAAGGATCTTTTACTTCTTCTGCTTGAGCAGCAGTAGCATCTACTTTAAGCTGGCTTTGCAGATGATTGACCTTAGAAGAAATTTTGGCTCTTAAAGGGACTGTTGTAGAGGTGGTAGATTCACTTTCCACCTCAAGCTCAGTATTTTCCTCAGCTGCAAAAGATGAACTAGAGGCCAAAGCGAGTAAACATAGAGATAAGTAAATTGAGCGATGCATAAGGAAAATCCCGAGGCCTTTTTCTGAGTATGGTGGCATTGTTCAGCTAAAATAATAAACTGTATTGTCACGAATAGGAGGAATTTAAGCGAAATTGTATAGAAAATGAATTAAAACATCATAAATGGCTAAAAAAAAGACATGTAATTTAATTTTTTAAAAATAGGTGTTGCAAGCTCCCTGAAATACTGTAGAATGCACATCCATCGGCAGTGATGAAGATTAAAACTTGTTAAGAAACAAGGATTTAGCACAAGGTGTTAAATTTAAGTGTCTTGAATGGGTTTAAAAATAATTGGATTTGCTGGTTGACTTTCTACAAAGAAAGCGTAACATAGCCGACCTAGCTTGCTGCTGACGAAGCAGTAAGATGATCATTAAGAGATTATGAAGAACAACTTGTGTGGATTTTTACTGGTTGATTGATCGAAATATTATCATTGATTGATTGGTTTAAATTACT
>NZ_JAMXXZ010000023.1:0-41781 GCF_024129285.1 Acinetobacter sp. S4397-1 | reverse complement strand
GAAAAAAGAAGAGTTTAAGGAAATTTTGGCAATTTTAAGAAGGCAGAACCCTGATAGGATAAGGGTTCTGTGAAATTTGTCGTGTACAGAGTTAATTACCTTAATAAGTTCATCTTTTCTCTATATTTCCTCCATATTGATGAACTACAGTAAATAAGATTGTTT
This sequence comes from Acinetobacter sp. S4397-1, assembly GCF_024129285.1. NCBI lineage: Bacteria > Pseudomonadati > Pseudomonadota > Gammaproteobacteria > Moraxellales > Moraxellaceae > Acinetobacter > Acinetobacter sp. S4397-1. Next base: position 41,616 of record NZ_JAMXXZ010000023.1, on the reverse strand, counting down.
TAACAACTGGTCAAAGAAATGAATGATGTTTCACCCCTCTAAATCCTGTTATTTAGAGCTCAAAAATTGAGTAACAGGTTGAATTTATAACAACGAGAGCCTTTCTTTTTATTTAATAATACTTAAATAATGCTCCCTAAAACCTCCAGAAGAATGCAACTTAGGCAATAAGATAATCCACGTTTCTACTACAAAAACTACATTAGTTTACAATTAACCGAAATCTAGCGTTAGCTTCTAGAAAAATTGGAAGGGATGTTTAACCATAAAAAAAAGCGGCTACTAAAGCCGCTTTTTGATAAGAAACTAGTTATCCGAGATCAATGCCACCTGCTGCACATAGTTGAATAGCTTCTGCTTTGACTCGGCTAGAGTCGCTTCATCAGCCTGAGCTTTCAAATCGCGGTGAATCCGCAAAACATGCTGGCGAATGGTATGACGCTCTGCTGCATTATAAGTTTTGCTAAAGTCATTAATGACCGGATCACCATCTTTGATCATGCGTTCGACCCAGCGTTGCAGCTGAGCGGTCTTCTTTAAACCCTGTTTTGGGGTTAAATAAGACAAAATTATGCTTTCATCTTCATTACGCAGCAGTTTGCCAATCCGTTGAAACTGGCGACGGCGTGCCTCATTGGAGCCGATGCTCTGTACATCCAGCAAGGCATCAATCAGACGCTCTTCTACAGGCAGATTTTTGATCTGCTTTACACTGAGCTCAGCCAGCTGTGCGCCCAAAGCAGCCATCCGCTGGACGGCTTTTTTCTGTTCAGTTTTACTTGCACGTCCTTCTAAAGATTCAAAGTCTTCTTCAGTAAAACTGTGCGGTCGACGTGCCACGATTAATCTGCCTCATAAAATTTTGCTGCAAAAAGTGCCTGAATTTCAGATAAGGCCATGTCCTCATCTGCGCCTTCAATCACCAAGCGTAAAGTGGTTCCCTTGCCTGCACCGAGCATCAACAGGGACATGATATTTTTCGCATCTACCAGTTTGTTCGCCTTTCCAATCTGGATACTGGAACGAAACTTGGTCGTTACTTCAATCAGTTTACCAGATGCACGCGCATGTAAACCCAGTTTATTAATCACGTCAACAGTCGTATCAATCATGACCAGTGCTTCATTTCTCGGTGGAGGACTTGAATAGACCATTTTGCCTCAAGCGCTTTTTTTAGTCTATCCACAATATAAACAGAACGATGCTGCCCGCCGGTACAACCAATAGACACCGTTATATAATGACGATGTCCTTCAGCAAAGGTCGGCAGCCACTTGTCCAGAAAATGATAAATATCCTGAAACATATCTTCGACTTGAGCGCTTTTTTGCAAAAACTCCTGCACCGGCTGATCCAGGCCTGAAAACTTGCGAAGTTCAATTTCCCAGTGTGGATTAGGCAAATGCCGTACATCGAAGACATAATCGGCATCCAGAGGAATCCCGTGCTTATAACCAAAGGATTGTAAGATCAAAATCAGCTGATCGGTCTGTCCCAGTCGGGACAATAACGTATGCTTCAGGTCATGCACACTTTTATCGGTGGTATCAATGTGCACGGTAGAGCGCAGCTGAATCGGCATCAGCAGGATTTTTTCTTCCTGTATACACTGATTCAGGCTTTTAAAACGTGCAGCCAGAGGATGTGGACGACGTGAAGCACTAAAGCGGGCGATCAACTCCTGATCCTGTGTGGTCAAATAGATGATATCGACCGAGCCATGCTGCTGTAGCTGCTCAAACACATGATTAAACTCTTCCAGATCCGCCCGGGTACTGCGCACATCGACCCCGAGTGCCAGCAATTCCAGATTATTGTCATTGTCCAGTTTTGCTACAATCTCAGGAAGTAAGGCCAAAGGCAAGTTATCAATACAGTAATAACCCAGATCTTCCAGTACCTGCAAAGCAGATGACTTACCTGAACCAGATTGCCCCGTGACAATTAAAATGCGCTTCATGCCCTACCATCCTTTCATCCTAGCCAACTGCGTACTTGACCTGCAAGTTATCGATCAAACGTGTGGTACCGAGTTTTACTGCCACCAATATCACCACATCTTGATTAAACGTCTGAATTTTCTGTAGCTCCAGGCTACGTGCTTCCACATAGTCGACTACAAGTCCGGCATCGGTCAGCGTTTCACGAATGCCTCTCAATACTTGTTCCAGCGTTTGGCCAGCATGTAACTGCTGCTCAGCGGCTTGCAGACTCTGGAAAATCACCGGTGCAGTTGCACGCTCCTGCTCACTTAAATATCCATTTCGTGAACTGAGTGCCAAACCATCTTCCGCCCGTGCAATCGGTACACCAATCACTTCCAGAGGAATATTCAGATCCTGGACAAACTGACGGATCACAGCCAGTTGCTGATAATCTTTTTGCCCAAAGAACGCATAGTTTGGCTGAACAATATTAAACAATTTTGTCACGACAACAGCAACACCATCAAAGTGGCCTGGACGTTGCAAACCGCACAGGTCATTGGTGATCTCAGCTACACTGATATTGGTCAACCGTGGCTTGTTACCATACATCTGCTCCACGCTTGGAGCAAATACGATGTCACAACCGGCTTCCGCCAGGAGCTGCTGATCCTGCTCCAGGGTACGTGGATAGCTATCAAAGTCTTCATTCGGTCCGAACTGGATCGGATTAACGAAAACACTGACCACAACGACATCACATAGCTTACGTGCTTCACGTACCAGATTCAGATGCCCCTGATGCAGATTACCCATGGTCGGTACAAAGCCAATCATTTTACGTGCCGAACGTGCAGGATTCAGTGAAGCTGATAAACCTTGGATGGTTGTTTCTGTTTTCATGTTACAACTCGACTTGGAATGTTTGTTCAGGTGCCGGGAATGAGCCATCCAATACTGCCGCATGATAGGCTTTGAATGCATCCAGAATGGCAGTTGCACCCGATTGCTCTTGCATAAAGTTACGTACAAATTTTGCAGTATGACCAAAGGTCAAGCCCAGCATATCCTGTACCACCAGTACCTGGCCATCGGTCGCTGACCCTGCCCCGATTCCAATGACCGGAACATGCGGGAACAGCTCAGTAATTTCCTGACCCAGTTGCGCAGGTACACACTCCAGTAAAAGTAGTGCAGCACCCGCCTCAACCACCGCCTTGCAATCTGCAATTAACTGATCTGCGGCTGCACGGGTACGTGCCTGTAATTTATAACCGCCAAAGACATGCACCGACTGCGGTGTTAAGCCCAGGTGGACACACACCGGAATACCGTTACGGGTCAATACCTGAACCGTTTCCGACAGCCATGCGCCACCTTCCATCTTGACCATTTGCGCACCAGCCTGCATTACAGTTTTCGAGCTTTGCAAGGCATCATTTAAAGTGGCATAACTCATAAATGGCAGATCGGTCATAATCAAAGCATGCTGATTGCCACGGCGTACCGCTGCCGTATGATAGGCCATATCTTCTACAGTTACAGGCAGTGTTGAGTCGCGACCCTGAATGGACATACCTAAGGAATCACCAATCAGAATACTGTCGACTGCGGCAATTTCCATGGCTTTAGCCATACTTGCATCATAACAAGTCAGGCAAGAAAATTTACGTCCTTCAGCCTTATATCGTCTTAAATCACTGAGACTGATCATGAAGATACTCCTCTATTTTTGAAGTTCTCTCGAACTGCCAATTATTTCAAAATTAAATATTTGCCCAGTTGGTGCGATCGAAGACCGTCAAGGCTGAGTGCTTAACGATGTCAAGGTCTTTTAATATATGTCCATTGAGCTGTAATTCAGGATCAATATCCAGCAGAGGCAGCAGCACGAAGTCGCGCTCCAGCACTCCCACATGCGGCACAATCAAACGCTCATGCTGAATCTGTTCATCGCCATAAATCAGCAAGTCCAGATCCAGCGTACGCTCGCCCCAGTGTCGTAAACGCACCCGGCCTGCTTCCTGCTCAAAGGCCTGCAGCTGATCCAGCAAGTCCAGCGCTGCAAGGTCTGTGACCAGTTGCACCACAGCATTGTAATAGTTCGGCTGGTCCTGTGGACCCATGGGCGGGCTTTGATATAAATGCGACGCTTTGACCGCCCCCAGGCTGGCCAGCTTGTATACGGCTTCTGCTAAAATCTGGCGTGAATCGCCAAGGTTGCTTCCCAAACCGATATAGCTGACTGTCATTGTGTTGGCCCAAAAATAACCTGGCTTAAGTCACGCTGTACACGTTTACGTTTGGTAATCGGGTGATCTGCACCAATTTCGCCACTGGCAGTTAGCTGGGAAACGGATTTACGCTCGGCCTCATATTTGGCTTTACGTACACGACGGTTGCGCGGCTCCGGCTCATTCACCAACGGTTCGATTTCAGTCATTTCCTGAGCCACTAGACGCTGCTCCAGATGCTCTTCCTGAGAAACCTTACGACGGTTTCTGGCACGCTGACGGTTATATTGGGCAATGGCGCGCTCTTTTTCATCACCATTCATTTGCTGGTATTCATCCCACCAGGTGCCCATCCCTTGTGCCGTTGCATCGCCCGATTTTTCACGTAGCAGCAGGAAGTCAAAGCCGGCACGGAAACGCGCATGTCCTGACAAAGCATCAATTTGCTGTGGTTTTGGATTCAGCAGACGGGTTTGCATTTCCCAGACTTCACGAATAAAGGTTTCAGCAAAACGTGGAATGACCGTGCGCGTGGCCTGACGCTTCAGTACATCCAGCCCCGCTTGGGCACGTGCTTCAGCTGCCACCACACCGCGGGAAAGATAAAACTCACAGCGCTCTAAAAATGGCTGCCATAGCAATACCGCATAAAAGAAAGCGGGATTGATGGTTTTACCAATTGAAATACGCTGATCTGTATTTTTTGCTGCACGCTCAATAAACGGCGTAATATCAGGCTGGATATCAGCAAATAACTGACGCCAGATACCAAAATCAATCAGCATCGGCAATACCCGGTTCAAATGCCCCATAGTAAAGAGTTTCTGTGACTCGTCATATAGACGGTGCGGAGAAACGTCACGTAACAGCTGGGTCATTTCCGGCGTAAAAATATCCAGAATGGCCTCATCAATATTGAAATTCAGTTTGGCTGCAAAACGTAAAGTGCGCAGCATCCTGACCGGATCTTCCTCAAATCTTAATGTCGGATCACCGAGCAAACGCAAGGTTTTACTTTTGATGTCCTCTACTGCATGACAGAAGTCCAGCACAATTGCTTTGCGCGGCTGATAATACAGTGCATTAATAGAAAAATCACGGCGGGCAAAATCCTGTTCGATGGTGCCCCAGTTATTGTCACGCAGGATCATGCCCGCAGCAGAGGTAACTGCTTTTTTAGGCGGCGCACGAAAGGTCGCTACTTCCACCAGTTCACGGCCGGAATAGACATGCGCCAGCTCGAAACGTCGTCCGATAATCCGACAACGCCGTCCGAATACCTCTTTGACCTGAGCGGGTGTGGCATTGGTGACAGCATCGAAATCTTTGGGGTTTAAACCCAGCATCAGATCCCGGACACCCCCCCCTACAATATAAGCTTCATAGCCTGCCTTGGTTAAGGCATCAATCACATCGAGAATATAAGAAGGTAATTGAGCGGTTGATAAACCACATTTTGACGCGTGCAAAGTTTGCAAAAGACGCTGTCTCCTACGTCTGAACGTAAATTTTTAAGATGACGCTAATCATATCGCTTACACCGCTAAAGGGCAATTTGATTATCTCATTCTTAGCATTCAGATTGATTGGCAATTCATCGTCTCTTCAGTCTGCTTACAGCCCCAGTCTAGCCTTGTTTTTGGCAAATAAAGCTGGCCCGATTCCCTTGACCAGCTGAATATCTTCAATCGTTTTAAATTTACCGTTTTTCTGCCGATATTCAACAATCGCTTGCGCTTTCTTCTGTCCAATCCCATGCAACTGCTGTAACTGCTCCACATTTGCCCTGTTCAGGCTAATTTTATCGACAGCCGAAGTGACTGATAAAGCAGGCTTGGCCAGATAGTAATCACTTTCAGAAGCAGGAGAGATCGCTACTTTCTGTTGTAGACGCGCATCCTGTTGCTGCTGCCGGGTTTTCCATTCCGTATAATTTGTTCCATTTGTTCCCGCTGCTTGAGCAGTAGTCGCAATTGACAGACAACCAAGCCAGCAGCCGAGCAGAAGAAAACTAATCCATGTCAGACCTGTTCGAGGTTGTAAGGTGTTCATGAGCAGCCCTTTTTTTTAATTCTAACTTGGCCTGTTCCCAGAGCTGATCCAACTCAGCCAGTGACAGACTTTCCAGGTTTAATTGTTGTTTGTCGGCCTGATCTTCCATCAAGGCAAAGCGAGTCCGGAACTTATGGATCGTTCCCAATAATGCCATTTCGCTTGAAACTCCAAGTTTACGGCCGATATTCACCAATGAGAATAAGCAGTCGCCAAATTCTTCCTGTATTTCATCGGAATTCTGTGCAGCTATGGCCTGCTTGAGTTCGCTTAATTCTTCTTCCAGCTTGCCATACGCACCTGCCACATCAGGAAAATCAAAACCAATTTTGGCTACATTCCGCTGAATCTCGTCGGCCTGCTGCAATGCTGGCGCATGCTTGACTTGATCCAGGCGTGAACGGGGTTTGCCCTGCTTTTCTGTCTGCTTAATTTTCTTCCATAATACTGACACATCTTCAGGGCTCAGCTGTGCAAACTGCTCGGCCTGAAACACATGCGGATGACGACGAATCAGTTTATCGCTAATCGCCTGCACCACGTCCTGAAAATCGAAAGCACCCTGCTCGCTGTACATTTGCGCCTGAAATACCACCTGTAACAGCAGATCTCCAAGTTCATCCCGCACATCTTCAACATTAGCAGAACGTACCGCTGCCTCTACTTCATACGCTTCTTCTATCGCATATCGGGTTAGAGATTCGGGAGTCTGTTGCTGATCCCAGGGGCATTTTTCACGTAACTCACGCATGATCTGGAGTAATTGTTCCACTTTTTAACACCTCATCTTTACCAAATAGCCGCTTTATTCTGCCTATTTCTTGCTATGCTCAAAAAAAAAGACAATAAGGAGATCAAGCACATGCACAGTATATTGATTAGTGGTGCTGCACAAGGAATTGGTGCCGCGACAGCTGCCCTGTTTTACCAGCACGGCTACAAAGTCGGTATTTATGACATTAACGTGGAGCAGGCAGAACAACTGGCCCAGCAACTCGGTGAACATGCCAAGGCCGGCTTTATTGATGTAACAGATTATGCTGGCTGGGAAGCAGCTTTGAGTGAGTTCGCAGCCTGGGCCGGTGAGATTAATATCCTGGTCAATAATGCCGGTATTTTATATTCAGGTCCTTTTGAAAATACCCCCATTCCATCACATCATCGAACCTTGGATATTAATATCAAAGGCACTCTCAATGGCTGTCATGCAGCTTTTCCCTATTTAAAACAGTCCTCTTTCGCCCGGATCATCAATTTATCCTCAGCATCTGCGATTTATGGTCAGGCTGATTTGGCTTCATATGCGACCAGCAAGTTTGCAGTACGCGGCCTGACTGAAAGCCTGGATATTGAATGGCAACCTTATGGGATTCGAGTCTTGGATGTGATGCCACTTTTCGTAAGTACCGCGATGGTCAAAGATATGCAGGCGGAAAGCATCAAAAAAATAGGCGTGCATTTGAAAGCAGAAGATGTGGCGCAGGATATTCTTAAACTCGCGCAGCTCAAAGATTCCATCTGGCAAGTAACCCACCATCCCGTCGGGTTTAAAAGCCGGTTCTTGTTCCATCTCTCCCAAATAAGTCCCCAGTTCGTCAACCGGATCAGTAATCTATGGCTTGCCAAAAAATAAAAAAATAGTGAATATGCTTTTAGACACCTGGATGAATCTGAATAACTGGAAATTTAAAACCCTTGCATGACTGCTCACTTTGCCAAGCCACGCTAAGCATGCAGCCCACGAGAACATAATTTTGATAAGCATACATTCCTATATCTGGATGTTCGCAGCGCCCACCATTTTGCTCCGGATAGACTTGGGTATTCAACTCATTTAAATTTATCCGAATCCCCAATCCTGAAGCCTTCAAGACAGCTTCTTTCGTGGTCCAGACCTTGAACCAGTACTCTGGATCATAATTCAGCTCCTGCCATTGCCTGAGTTCTTCAGGATGAAAAGCGTGTTGTGCCAAGGCTTCGAAACGAACCTTTCGGTCGAGATCTTCAATATCAACCCCTAAGTTCTGAACCTGATGACTGGTTGCCAGAGCATAGAAATTTCGGCTATGACTATGATTAAAGCTGAAATCTGGATGAGTATGGAGATAAGGTTTGCCGTATTCGGCCAGGCTGAAATCCTGCTGATCAATCACGCAACCCAACTGTGTGGAGAGCAACTGGTTACGATAGCCATAAATCCATTGTTTACGCTGCTGAATATAGTTTTTACGATCCAGGCCCTGTAAATGTCTAAGTCTTGGTGCCAGTGCGATCCAATTAATATGAATAATAGACTTCAAAAATAGTTGCCCTTATAAAAATGTTGCATTTAGAGCTTAAAGTATAAATCAAACTAATTGCCTCTCTGACCAAGAGTCAGGAATACCCGAAAATATACTTTAATAAAACTTAAGTAAAACAATAAAATGTAGTGATTAATTAAAATAACACATGAGCTTTAAAGCTATTTTTAATCGCATAAAAACCCGTTACAATTCAGCTACAATTTTATACATAGAAAAACAGAGGGTCATATGTTTAAGCGAATCATACTTAGCACTGCAATTATTACACTATCATTTTCAACCCAAGCTAGCTCTTGGTTAGAAGCTGCTACAGCAGTTATGGGAGCTAGAAACGGCGCAATCATGGATCAGGCTGAAGCCAATATGGAGCGCAGCCGTTTGCAGGCGAATACTGCTGTTGCACGTGCAGACCGTGCTTATGCTTCTAATTATAATCATGCTTCAAATCAAAATAACGGTGTCTACTCAACCACATACTTAAAAGGTTTAGATTGTACCGATTTGGCGGTAGAAGCGCGCAGTTTTGAACGCAGCTTAGAAGCAAGTCAACATGCCCTCAATCAAGCTAATAATCCTGTTTCTAAATTGGCAGGTATTGCAAGTGGTGCACTCTCTGCGTTTGCAGGCCAGTCTCAAACAGTTGCACGCGCAACTGAAATCACCAATGCTTTTACTGGCAATAACAATCAAAATAATATTGCTGCTTCTCAAGCCGATGCTGACGTAGCTTTAGCTAATCTTGAAAATATCCGTATTTATCAAAAAGCAAAAAAATGTTCAATCTAAAATGCAAACAAATAAAAAAGCCTGCTTTTCGCAGGCTTTTTACATTTAAATATGGCGATTAACCACGTTTAAATTTCTTCTCTGCTTTCTTGAATTTCTGTACATAACGACGGCGGCGCGCAGCAGTACGTTCGTCTATTTGTGACTTGCGGCCTTCAAACGGGTTTTCCGAGGTTTTAAATTCAATTTTTACTGGTGTCCCTTCAAGTTTGTACACTTTACGGAAGACGTTTTCCAGATAGCGACGGTAATCCGCAGGCGTTTTATCCACCTTGTTACCGTGAATCACGATCGTCGGCGGGTTTTGTCCGCCCATGTGCGCATAACGCATCTTGATTCGGCGGCCCTGTACCGTTGGCGGCTGATGCGCATCGGTTGCATCATTCAGGATTTGGGTCAGTTTGGCCGGTGATACTTTCAGATGAGAAGAATCATAGGCACGATGAATCGAAGGATACATCTCGCCCACCCCAGTACCATGCAGGGCAGAAATCAGGTGAATTTTCGCCCAAGGAATAAAGTCAAAGCGGCGCTCGACATCCAGCTTACATTGCTTGCGATCATATTCAGACATATTGTCCCATTTATTGATCGCAATTACCATGGCGCGGCCAGCTTCCAGCGCATAACCGATCAGGTGTAGGTCCTGCTCTACAATCCCGTCACGCGCATCCACCACAATCACCACCACATGCGCATCTTTCATCGCCTGCAAAGTTTTCACGATGGAGAATTTCTCGATCATCTCATCCACTTTACCTTTACGGCGTACCCCGGCGGTATCAATCAGGGTGTACTGACGGCCGTCACGCTCAAAAGGAATATAGATCGAGTCACGGGTGGTTCCCGGCTGGTCAAATGCAACCACACGTTCTTCACCCAGCAGGCGATTTACCAGTGTAGATTTACCCACGTTTGGACGGCCGATAATCGCCAGACGCAGCCCGGTATTCTTGTCATGTTCTTCCGGGTTTTCATCTTCAGGCACATCCGCAAGCACATCTTCTAACATCTGCTGCACGCCGCGGCCATGGCTGGCGGCTACCTGTAAAGGCTCACCCATTCCAAGCTTATAAAACTCTACCAGCGCGGCTTCTGCATGCACGCCATCTACTTTGTTGGCGACAAGAAAGACTTTTTTGCCAAGGGTACGCAATTCACGAGCAATCTGTTCATCAGAAGCCAGCAGCCCGGCACGTGCATCGACCACAAAAATGATCATGTCAGCTTCATGAATGGCGGTTTTGGACTGCTCCGCCATGTAGGAGTCGATGCCCCCTTCATTTTCACCAATACCGCCGGTATCCACCACAATAAATGACTTATTCTGGTAGACGGCATCGCCATATTTACGGTCGCGGGTCAGGCCGGCAAAGTCTGCCACCAATGCGTCACGGCTCTTGGTAATCTGGTTAAACAGGGTTGATTTTCCGACGTTCGGACGACCAATGAGCGCAATTACGGGTTTCATAGATTAACCTTTATTCAATATCAGGCAGTCTATAGAGGCCTGCACATCAGAAAGTATAGGAAGATAGCGGGTAAATACCCGAAATAAAAACACGGGGCATTGAGTTTTCAATCGCCCCGCGGTTCAAAAAATACGGTTGCGCCTAGTTTAACATAAGGCAAGTAAAATTAACGATTCTGCCAGATGCTCAATGCACCCTTACGTGTCGACACATAGAGTTGATTGTCAATCACACGCAAAGTACGGACTTCCCCTGAAGTTTTGGCACGACCGACAATCTGTCCATTACGTGGATCGATCAGATGCAATACACCCTCCAGATCACCCACCACCAGCTCATTCCCCAGCATCACCGGGTTACTCAGCTGGCGATTCAACAACTGGTCATTTTCCCAAAGCGGTTGGCCGGTGGTAATTTCATAGGCACTGATTTTACCATTGCTTTGTGCCACAAATACACCATTTCCGACCACTTCCGGACGTTGAATACTACTGGCATCTTCACTCCAGACCACCTGCTGTGAGGCCAGATCCAGTACCGTCACCTGGCCTTGATAGCTGGTCGTCACGACAAACTGTCCAGCCACCACAGGTTCACCATCAATATCCACCAGACGCTGGATATCTGAACGTCCATCCGATACAGCGACACGGCGCTGCATTTTTGGTACACCACTGATCGCGTCGATGACATAAATATAGGCATTAGCAGAGGCTATCAGGATATTACGTGCATCCAGAGGCACAGGAGCAGCCACACCACGTAAGCTGAACTGTACATTCGGCAGGTTATAGGTCCATACCTGTGTCCCAGTGGTAGCTTCATGTGCATACACCGTACCATCATTACTTACCGTAATGACATGTCCCGCATGAATCAGCGATGGCGCTAAAATGGCACCCGTCAACTGGGCAGTCCACTTTTGCTCCCCTGTTTTCTGGTCCAGGGCCAGGAGTTTACCTTTGTTGGTGCCTACCACCACGATTCCATCAGCGGCTTCTACACCAGCACTCAGGGAATCTTGCGCTACTTTTTTCTGCCAGACACGTTGCTTGCCATTAAATGCGCTCACTTCACCCTTAGGGTCAATTGCAAAAATCAGCCCCTGGTCTGCACCCAGACGCAGACGCAAAGGATCTGCTGCTTCAGTGGCAGAAACATTGGTCGAAAACACCGGAACCAATGTTTTGGCCTGAGTCAATTTAGGCAATGGATTTGGTTTAACTTCTGGGGCTTTATTGGTTTTACCCGCACAGCCCGCAAGTGCAAGGGTCAAAACTGTCAAGGCACAGGTGATTTTATATGTTCTATTCATTCAGTTTCGTCCACTTGTGTTTCTATAATTGGGCGTTCAATCTCAGGATCATCGACCAGCACGCCTACGCTTTCAAGTTTCATTTGTAAAATTTGACGTTCTTCTTTGCGTTCCATTAATGCATCCCATGCACTTTGATATACTTTTTTAGCATTTTCAATATCATTTTTGGCAACATAAATATCACCACGCACTTCATCCGCAGTTGCCTTGAATGCCGGTTCAGTCACTGCATCTAATGTTTTAAGCGCAGCATCATATTTTTTCTGAGCCAGCTGTGCATAGGCCAGACGCAATTTCACCACCTGAATCAGACCTGCATCCTTGACTTTCGAGTTTTCAACTTTCTGCAAGGCCTTTTCAGCGGCAGCATAATCCTCTTTATCATAAGCCAGTTTTGCCATCACCAGCTGGGTCTGGATGGCCTGAGCAGAATCCGGAGCATCTTTGACAATTTTGTCCGCTGTTTCAGACAGCTTGGCAAACGCATCGCCATCCTGGGCTTGCGCGTCATCCATCAACTGCTGCACCTTAGCAGTCTGCATTTGTGCTTCTGCCAGGTTTTTCTTCTGCCAGTATTCCCATCCGAAAAAGGCAATCAACGCAATCAAAATCCCGGTAATGATTGAAGAACCATACTTTTTCGTAAAGGATTTCAAACTTTCAAGTTGATCATCATCACTCATTGCGCTCATGCGATTACCCTTTTCCTAATGTTTTATCGATTATTTTGAAGAAATTTTAGTACTGAAAAATGCAACAAATTCAGCAAATGGTACATTCGTCTGCTCGGCAGTTGACAACTCCTTGACTGTAAAGCTCTGAGCTTCCAGCTCACGCTCACCGACGATCGCTGCATATAAGGCACCCGCCTGATCTGCCTTTTTCATTTGCGATTTCATTGAGCCTTGTGAGCCCACCTTTAAGCGTATCGCACTGCCTGTGGCTTCAAGCTGATCACGGATCTGTTCAGCCAGCACCAACGCTTTGCCTTGGGAGGCCGGATCAGCGACCAGAAATACTTCACAGTCACGTGTTGGCGTATTGTCTTCAACTTGCTCCAGCAGAAGCAATAAACGCTCTATACCCATCGCAAAACCGACTGCTGGGACAGACTGGTCTGCCTTGCCTTTCAACTGTCCAACCAGACCATCATAACGGCCACCGGCACATACCGTACCTTGTGAACCCAAATGCGTTGTGGTCCATTCAAAGACTGTCTTATTATAATAGTCCAGACCACGTACCAGCTTTTGATTAATCACAAAGCTGATACCGGCTTCAGTCAAATACTGCTGTAGCTGATTAAAATGCGCCAGCGTGTCTTCGCCCATAAAGTCGTGCAATTTTGGTGCATTTTCCAGAATTGACTGGGTCTTGGCATCTTTAGAATCCAGAATACGCAGCGGATTTGTACTTAAACGGCGCTGTGAATCTTCATCCAGATCGGCTTTATGAGCATCAAGGAATTCCACCAGTGCGGCGCGATATGCTGCCCGCTCATCCGATTCACCCAGCGTATTCAATTCCAGCTGAACCTTGTCAGCCACACCCATACGTTTCCATAAACGCGCCGTCATCAGGATCAGTTCGGCATCTATATCTGGAGTAGCCACACCAAAGGTTTCTACCCCAAACTGATGGAACTGGCGGTAACGGCCTTTTTGCGGTTTTTCATAGCGGAACATCGGTCCAATGTACCATACACGCGGTGCTGCACCGCGCAACAGGTTATGCTCCAGCATGGCACGGACACAACCTGCTGTTCCTTCAGGACGCAAGGTCAATGACTCAGGCGGATTTCCCTTGTCCAAAAAGGTGTACATTTCTTTTTCAACAATATCCGTGGCATCACCAATAGAACGCTTGAACAGATTGGTCTGCTCAACCATCGGCAAACGGATTTGTTGATAACCATACGTATCCATCAAGCTTGATAGATGCTGTTCAAGACGTCTCCAAGCCGGGGTTTGCGCTGGGAGAATGTCATTAAAACCTTTGATTGCGACGATTGAACTCATGATCTACTCAGAAAAACCTGTGCGAATAATCTCTTTGGATTTAGCTTTTTCAAGCTCAGAAACACGTTGACGAACCATTGCTTCGATTTCATCAACCAGTTGATTTGTGTCAATTAAATGGCTTTTTTCACCATTACGGTACACCAGTGAACGTGGACTTGCACCCACTACACCAATATCGGCTTCTTTGGCCTCACCTGGACCATTGACCTTACAGCCAATAACCGAAACATCCATTGGTACGCGCACATCTTCCAGACGCTCTTCCAGAACCTGCATGACCTTGATCACATTAAATTCTTGACGTGAGCAGCTTGGACAGGCAATAAAGTTAATGCCGTTAGAACGCAGACTAAGTGATTTTAAAATATCAAAACCGATTTTAATTTCTTCTTCAGGCTCTGCCGCCAGGGAAATTCGCATAGTGTCACCAATGCCTTCCATCAGCAGGCCACCGAGGGCAATCGCGGATTTCACTGAACCGGTACGATAAATACCAGCTTCAGTCACTCCCAGATGCAGCGGGTTATCAATTTGCTGCGACAGCAAACGGTACGCATCCATGGTTAAGAAGACATTGGAGGCTTTAACCGAAACTTTGAATTCCTGAAAGTCGAGACGATCCAGAATGTCGATATGGCGCATTGCGGATTCAAGCAGAGCCTGGCCCGTCGGTTCGCCATATTTCTTTTGAATATCTTTTTCCAGAGAACCGGCATTTACCCCGATTCGCATGGAAATATCATGATGCTTTGCAGCAGCCACCACTTCACGGATTTTGGCTTCAGAACCGATATTGCCCGGATTGATACGCAGACAGTCCGCCCCATAGTCTGCAACCGCAAGGGCAATCTTATAGTCAAAGTGAATATCAGCAACCAAAGGCACACTGACCTGCTTACGGATTTCGCCAAAGGCGATTGCGGCCTCCATGGTCGGCACAGATACACGCATAATATCCGCGCCCACATCCACACACCGCTGGATTTGTGCAACGGTCGCATCCACATCACAGGTTTCAGTATTGGTCATTGACTGAATACTGATAGGGGCATCCCCTCCCACATAGACAGAACCCACACGGATTTTACGTGTTGAACGACGCTGAATTGGATTAATAATCATTCTTTCGACCTACTCTCACCCTTAACGTGACAAACGGAATTCTGCTTTTCCGTTCACGGTATATGGAGACAATGAAATACTTTCATTATTTAAACTGAGTGATACGGCAGTGGCATCATCCAGACGAATCTGAAATGGTGGCTCACCACTAAGCTGCAAGGTGGAAGCTTGACGGCCAGTCGCCAGTACCTTTCCAGTGGAATCCACGATATGAACCGAGGTTGGACGCTGAAAATCCAGTTTTAACTGGTCGCCCATCATGGCTGTGCCATTATCCAGATTTAGAACTTCAATATGAGAAGAGGGGTCTGCGGCAATTTCACTGTCATTCTGGCTATTATTGCTGGACCAGTTTTGTATGATCGTCGTCAATACCCCCAGAATCACCAGTACCATCAAGGCAATCAAAATGCGTTTTAACCATTTACGGTTACGATCGCGCTTCGAACCCGGAAGTTTCCCCATAATTTTGATCGGAGAATTATTCAGGGCATGATTGGGCAGCAGGCCGGTATCATTCGTATAAATTTCATCAAAACGCTGGATAATGCTAGAAGCATCTACCCCCAGAAACTTGGCATAGATACGATAATAGCCCTTAATGAAAGTGGCTTCAGGCAAAGACTTGTAGTCATCCTGCTCAAGCGCAGTCAGGGTTTTGACCGGAATATTCAGCTCATTGGCTGCATCGTCCAGATCGCGTTGCTGATTGATACGAATCTGACGCAAGTACTCACCTGGACGTTGAACATTTCCTAACGCGTTTGGAGCTACGCTCGAATGATTCGATGGTGAATTAGGATTTACTTCCATACGGCCTCAGTACTGTACTGTAATTGCAAATAACGTTGGTATTCCTGGCTTTCAGGAAAGAGTGCACGCAATTGATTAACCAATACCTGCATTCCTAGCCGATCACCATTGGCACGCGCGGTACGAATGCCAATCCAGAGTGCGCGGGCACTCTGATTTTTCTGTCCCACCCCACGCACAAAATGTTCATACATTTGTGTCGCTGCCGGGAACTGCTGGTTCAGATAAAAAATTTCTGCCAACTCTAACATTGATATATATGAATCGCGATTAGCCTGTAGCGCCTGTTTGAATGTTTTTTCAGCATTCACAACATCGCCAGTTTTCAGATAAATACGGCCCATATTCTCCAGGGCACGAAATCGCTGATCATACCCTAAAGTTGCACCCGCAATTTTAAACTGCTCGATCGCATCATTATAGCGTCCAAGCTGATATAAATAGGTACCGTAATTATTTCGCGCCTGTGCATTTTTCGGGTCTGCGGAAATGGCACGCTTGAAATAAGTCTCGGCTTTTTCCAGATTGAGTGGACTGCCTTCCTGCTGAAGCAGCACACCCATCATCATGTTGGCCTGAGAATCACGCGAATTGCTTTCCAGTGCCTGATCGAGCGCACGTTTTGCTGAATCCAGATCACCTGATTTAAGATATTCTGCCGCCAATTGTGTACGGACTTTAGTGGCTTTTTCCGGGTCTTTCTGACCCAGTTCTGGCGTTTGGCACGCGGTTAACCCCCAAAACCCACACAGCACTGAAATCAAAGCAAGTTTGGATGTCAGATTATTCAATTGGCGACCTCTTGTTATCCTTGTGAGCGCATAATCTCATTTGATTGCGCAATTTTCTTTTTCCACTGCTCCGCTCGGCGGGTACGGTCAGCAACCTGTCCGACCAGCTGTCCACACGCAGCATCAATATCATCGCCACGCGTCTGACGAATCGTACACACAAAACCGGCATCAGACAAAGTTTTTTGGAAAGAAATAATCCGGTTACGGCTAGAACGGCCGTATGGCGCATGCGGAAACGGATTAAATGGAATCAAATTGATCTTGCTTGGAAGGTTCTTCAACAATTTAATCATCTGTTGCGCATGTTCAGGATGGTCATTCACCCCATCCAGCATCACATATTCAATCGTCACGTGTTTACGCGAACTTTCATTACCATCTTTGGCAATGTAACGCTGACAGGCGGCAATCAATTGTTCAAGTGGATATTTTTTATTGATCGGTACCAACTCATTACGCAGTTCATCATTTGGTGCATGCAATGAAATCGCTAGGGCCACATCAATATCTTTCACCATCTGATCAATTTTTGGCACTACACCTGAAGTTGATAAAGTCACGCGACGTTTGGACATACCATACGCAAAGTCATCCAGCATCACTCGCATCGAGTTAAGTACGGCATCGTAGTTCAGCAATGGCTCGCCCATGCCCATCATCACCACGTTCGTGACCGAACGTTCACGCTCAAGTACAGGCACATCTTCCATATAGGAATAGTTGGCCATCCACAGCTGACCGATGATTTCTGCCTGAGTCAAATCACGCTGAAAACCCTGTTTGCCGGTAGAACAGAAAGAACAGTCCAATGCACAGCCCACTTGGGATGAAATACACAAGGTACGTCGTAAACCGCTACGATGTTCTGCCGGAATCAATACTGTCTCGACCAGAGAACCGTCACCGTCGCCCACACGGAATACCCATTTACGGGTGCCATCTTTGGAATAGTTTTTATGCACCACTTCTGGCGCTTTAATTTCACAAATCTTTTCCAGTTTTTCACGTAGCTTGCCTGAGATATTGGTCATCTCGGCAAAATCTGTTACAAAAAACTGGTGAATCCATTTCATCACCTGTCCGGCACGGAACTTCTTCTCGCCCAGATCTTCGAAGAATTTTTCCATTTGTGGACGTGACATGCCAAGTAAGTTCACTTTTTCCACAGAATTTTGCTGTGCAGGAGTGGACAGAGATTGTTGCTGGGCATCAGAAACTGCTGATGTAGCGACCACGTCAGTACTCATGTGTATTACCTAAACCATGTCTAAAGATGAAAGGAGAAGCTCAATATCTGAGCAAAAAATTATTCAGAGAATAAAAAAACCAGATAAGTATAATAACACTTATCTGGTTTGAATACTGCGTATTAACGCGTACGTGGAGCAATCTCAGTTTGCGCGAAGAAGTAGTTCACTTCACGATCAGCAGATGCTACAGAGTCAGAACCGTGAGCAGCGTTTTCGTCGATGCTTACAGCGAAGTCTGCACGGATAGTACCAGGAGCAGCTTCTTTAGGGTTTGTTGCACCCAGAATGTCACGGTGAGCAAGAACAGCGTTTTCGCCTTCAAGAACTGAAACAACCACTGGACCAGAAGTCATGAATGCAACCAGGTCAGCAAAGAAACCACGTTCTTTATGCTCAGCGTAGAAGCCTTCAGCTTCAGCTTGAGTCAAGTGTTTCATTTTAGTTGCAACGATTTTAAGACCCGCTTTTTCAAAACGAGCAAAAATATCACCAATGTGGTTTTTAGCAACTGCGTCTGGTTTTACAATAGATAATGTACGTTCAATAGCCATGATCGGCTCCTTAAGTCAATTGTTGACATGAAATTTTGCCGCATTATACCGAATAATGGACTTGTTTCTTCGTTTCAGAGGTAAAAATTTTACTTTTTTCAAGCCAGCAATTAACGGGCTTCGTCAATCCATGCCATTTGAATGCCTTCCAAAAGGCCTTCGGTCGATTTATTCGGGTCATCTTCAAAATCAGGCAGTGCACAAATCCAGGCATGCAGATCGGTAAAGCGAACCCATTGCGGATCAACATCCGGATGCGCTTCATACAATTCAATCGCGATATCGAGGGTATCTGTCCAACGTAAACCCATATCTATTCCTAAGCATATCTAGTGTGATGCTGTACTTTAGCAAATCTGCAAAATTCTGCGAGCCTTTCGCCGGGCTTCTGCTTGATTTTTTACAACACAATATTTAAAAATGGCGCCATACATACAATCGCCATTGCCAGCACGCCACCAAGTAAGGCCCCTACCACCACATCGCTTGGATAATGCAGCCCCAGCACCATGCGGGACAAAGCCACCAAAATGGTAAAGGGCAGCATCAGAAACAGTAATGCAGGCACTACATAACCCAGTACCACCGTAGCCATTACAGCATGTAAGGTATGGCCTGAAGGAAAGCTAAAATGATCCAGCGGATGTTCACCCAAGCGGATCACCTGATGCACCTGATAGGGACGCGGCCGTACCGTCTTGGTTTTAAGGACTTTATAAATTAAAGTTCCTACCGTACTACCTAAAACCAGATAGATAATTTGCAGGCTATATATCAAGCCCTGTACGATCCAAACACTCAACACCATCAGATACCAGAAAATCCCATCTCCAAGGCGGCTGACGATTTTAAAAAAGGTGGTAATACGCTCCGAACGGGAAAAATGATTAAGATAAACACAGCCTTTTAAATCAATTTCCAAAAACTTGAGTTTTGCATTTTGAAATTTCATTGTAGAGCTCTTATTGTTTTATGCCCTGTATTTTTCAGGTTGAACCACCGAATACAAGGCTTGTTCAAATTGATACACTGGATATTGCCAGCCAACTTCTTCAGCTTTTTGACGTGCCAGACTCCCCATCTGTTGTAGACAGAGCAGATCTGGCAGCTCAAGCATATTCTGTATAAAAGCTTGCTGATTTCCACGTGCACTTAAATAACCTGTTTGACCATGCCGGATATGTAAATGCGCACAGGCATAATCATACGCAATCACTGGCAAACCACTTGCCATTGCCTCTAAAACCACATTACCGAAGGTTTCGACCTGACTGGCAAAACAAAATACATCTGCACTGGCATAAGCCTGTGATAATTTTTGACCCGACAAACTTCCTGTAAAAATAACACTTCCATCCTGATTAAGCCGCTCCAACCTAGCCCGATCAGGTCCATCGCCTACGATGACCAGACGTATATTCTGCTGATACAGCTGGCGCATTCTCAAATACACCTGAATCAAGACATTCACCTCTTTTTCTGGTGAAAGCCTGCCTACATAGAGCATCACGCGAGTCGTGGCAGAGACACCCCAAGCATAACGCAATTCGGGTGAGCGCCACTTTGGTGAAAATGTATCCGTATCGACACCACGGCCTACAACAGCAAGCCGGCAAGTGACCCCAAAATCGGTCAGGGCTTGTGCCGTTTCCTGACTAGGCACACATGTCAGAGCAGTATTGTTATGAAACCACTTTAAATAATTCTGGATCGGTTTAACCAGAAAAGCCAAATCAAAGAAACGGCTAAAATCCTGAAAGGAGGAATGAAATCCACTCGATACCGGGATTCCCTGCAGCTTTGCCACTTGCTGAGCCGCCAACCCCAAAGGACCTTCCGTCACAATATGCACCAGATCAGGATAAAAATCCTCAATTGCCTGATAAATTTTTAAAAATTGAGGCCGACCAAACTGTAGATGTGCATATCGGGGAATATGATGCGCCTTGACCAGACATTCAGCATAGGCTTTAAATTCACTACAGGTTTTTTGTTGTTCTGGGCGAATCAATAAGATTTTATGGCCCTGCTTTTGTAAACCTTTACAAAGCTGTAGCAATGAATGTGCCACCCCATTAATTTCTGGTGGCCAGGTTTCGGTCACAATAGCAATTTTTAGGCGGGGACATACCAGACTCTCCAAGGCAGTTTTATAGGGACTGACCGGTCTGCGCTGACCTTTCAAATCAAACTGGATTTTATGAAGAACTGGTCGCTGTTTTAATAATTCTGAGATGGAAGTTTGTGACATCCCGCACCTGTCTAGTTATATTTTTCATTCAGCATAGAAACTGCATATGACTACTTGATGAATCATGAGGCTCAAATACAGTTCCATAACAATATTCATCACTGCCTATTCAGAGGATGGAATTAAGTGAATATCCGCTTAGACACCAGATACTCACTTACCACGGGTGTCCATTTAGAGTCCTCTCAAGTCTTTCCGGTTTTTAGTATCTTCATCAGCTTATTTCTATATTCAAACTCTTAGTATTTAAAAATCGATATCTACTGAGATCTGATCCTGATAATGACCCGCAGGAACACCATTATAAGGATTATCCACCAGTTGAACCGAGACTATATACTTCTGTCTTTGTGTAGGGTTCTGTTTTAATCTCACTCCCCACAAACCACTATTGGCACCACTTAAATTTAATTTAGTTCTTAATTTATAAGGACCATTAGATACATAACTCATGCCGTCCGGACTGATTAAATTCTGACTATTAAATAAAATAGAATAACTGGTATCACATGAAATATTAAAGGAGGTAGCAGCCTGGCTACGCTGATAGCTGGCTAGACGTAATTCTGAATTACTAAAACCATCTATTGAACAATATTTTGCTGCTTCTGTAATTGCACTAACCGATAGGGCGATTATTAATAAAAAGAGTTTTTTCATTTTCTTCTACTCCTACTCACATATAGCTTCTAAAACTTGTTGGTTTGAATTTTGGAACTGATTTTCATTAAGAGTAAATTGGGCCTGGCACTGTTTTCCTCCTTGAGTTTTGACTTTAAGGTTATAGGATCCAGCTTTAAACAAATAGAGATAGACAATACCCTGACTATCCACAAAAGAAGGTTCGCCACTTAAACCATCGACCAAGACTTCAGAACCGATAATTAAATTATTTTGTTGAATATCTTTGATTTTTACCGCAATACGCTTGGTTTTATGAACAGGGAAATTAAACTTATAACCGCGCTGGTCCAATGCAATGAGCTTTTTTGAAGAGTATTCAAAAGTTTCATCCATAGCCAACTGATTCTGGTCAAAAGAAATATCGTAATGAATATAAGGAATAATATCATGGATAAAGATATAACCTTTATCATTGGTATGGCCAGCGAGTGTTGCTGAACGATAAATATCAAGATTTGGATGCTGATCGACATTGACCAAGGCAAAAGCATTATATGCATATTTAGTTAATGCAACTTTATTACCCAACCAGACCAAAGCTCCTTCAAATAAGGCTTGTGAATTACGTCGATCTTCAAATTCATCATGTGATAACTGTAAATTACCGATACTCGTTTTCCATAAGCCATATGCATTATAATTTACTTCATCATCGCTACGATTAACGCCTAAAACATAATCAAAACCATTTTGAGTCATCGTCCTATGGCTATAACTTAAACTCGTTTCATTATTTTCAGCATCATGATCAAGATAGATTTGTCCTTTGTCTCCCCAATCATAATTAAATGCAATATTAAAACCCTGATCACCACCTTCACCAAAATCTTTAAAGAAACCGAAGTCTGAATACAGATTTTTTGTTAATCTTTTTGTTGCTCTAATATCAATAATTTGACGGTCATTATCAAAACCTTGATCATTATAGTAAGACTGATAAATGTAGTTAAAGCCCACCCCATCAACAATTTTTAAATTAAAAAAATTAAAATTTAAGGCACTTGAAGTTTTAATACTAGAATCATACAGATCATTGCTCAAATATTTATATTCTTCAGTAAAGTATCGGCTATTCAGGCTATAAGACCAATTTTTAAAACTTCGACTTAATACTAATGAGGCAGCATACCCTTGTTCCTCCTCTTCCTTCGCTTCACTCACTGAAAATGCAGTATCCAAGACAAAATACTTACTCACTCCTTGTGTCCATAAAAAGTCAAAGTTAATTGTTTCTTCACTATATAGAAGATCTCCCCCTAATGTGGTAGAGGAAGTAATACCTCGTCGAAAAAATACTTTTGTAAAAAAGTCACGATAATCATCATCGACATAATCATAATTATATCTTAGCTTCCCTAAGGAAATATTATATTCATTTAGTTTTGGTTTTAATAAGCGACTATTGATATAAATTGGGAAACTTTGAACAGTGCGGTTACCTAGAATATCTTCTACCACCACTTGAGCATCACCAGCCTGATTAAAAATTGCACCTGCAGGTAGGTTATAATTTCCAGGTGTAATAGAATCCCGATAAAGCCTTATCCCATTAATATATAAATCAATGGTTGAAGGTAAGCTTGCGCTGCCATTTAAAGTAGGAGTGTTCCAGTATACGAAGTCTGGCCGATCTGTATAATTGGTTCCAAAACTTAGTCCTCCAAACCGGAATGAATTATTAAGCGCATTGTAACGACTAGTTGTATCACCCAAAGTTAGGCTTAAAAACTTTTCTGGAAATTCAATATCTAAGGTACTATTTACCCGTAAAAACTGCTGTTCAAATTCTTCGGGATCTTTACGGTACAAAAAAGCATTTTTGAATAACCAGTAATCTTTAAATATACCAACTTCTGAAAACGTATTAAATTCCTGATCCTCTTCATCTCTATTATAAAATAAACTGTAGTTTACGAAGCCTCCAAAATTTGCTTTTTCAGGTGCTGCTACTTCCAAGTCATAAGCAGTTTCCTGGAAATAATTAGAAGGAAAATTAATTTTTATTGCTTGTAAGCTATGGTCCTCTTCAAATGTAACATCTGGCTGATTTAATAGACAAAAATATTTTTTAGTTAAATGGTGTTGAAATCCCTCAATTCGAATTCCAATTTTATTTAAAGCTTCACACTCTATAAATCTTTTTCCACCTTCTATAAAGGTGGTTGTTTCAGTATTATAATCCAGCCCATTCACCCATATATTTACAATAAAAATTTCCACATTTTCTTTCTGATCTACCTGTTGATTATCTATTGCATTTGTATTTGTTACACCCATACCACACACTATCATTATGAGAATTTTAGTAGCCTTCATAGTATTATCCTTTTACTATTTTTATTCTCTTTAGACCAGCTTTATCCTTTTACAGGAAACTCTAAGTATCCATATTCCTCAACCTTTACTTTTAATTTTAATTCGCTATTGTTATTCTTAAAGTCACCCAAGTTATACCTAATCTTATTTCCACTTAAAATATATAAAGTCAAATCTTTTTTAAAAACTTCTTTATTCTTATTATCCAATACAACTACCTCAGTAATTTTTGCATGAGATTTTGCTGTATTATCAATATTCAAGTATGCTGAGTTATTTGTTTTTTCTAACTTTATATCAAGTTGAGGCGGCAGTTGCTCTCCAGCAAATAATGGTAATGAAAAATTAAACAAAAAGTTAATATTTGATTTATTTTCAATAGGAGTGACTTCCTTAAAAACAACTCTCCATGATTCTTGTTTTTTTAAATGTAAGGGAGGCTGGCTAAAGCCAATTCTCACAAGCTGCTTGCTTTCAGGCTTTAATTCAAATGTTTTTGGATTAAATAATAAAGTATTATCTTCTACTAAAATATCCTCTCCCTGTTCATCTTGTGTCCATTTAAATGCATTGATTTCAAAAATTTTTGAACTTGCAACCCCACTACTTTCCACACTAATAGTCGTACTTTTCTGTTTCTTAAAATCCTGAATATAAAGTTGTATAGGAGTAAATCTTATTCCCGCAAACAAAGAAGTACTTACTAAGAATAATAAAAAAAATCCTATAATTTTTTTATTCATATTTAACTCCAATTCCATGCAATATAATTTTTATTAAAATAGGAGATGCTTTCCACATCTCCTATTCATTACTTTATATAAGAAATTTTTTTCTTATTATTAGAATTTTACCGCTACAATATAGTTACCGGTATAATTTCCTGCATCTGCATTATCAATAGCGTTACTTGTTACAAGAGCTTTAACATTAAAGCGAACATCTGCATTACCAGTACTTGGTAAAGTAGAACCAGTGTAATCAGAACCTGCTCCATCTTGACGTGTAGTAACCGCAACTGGTACTGAACCTGCGCTACCCGCTAAAGTTGCTGGCGCACTAATGAGTAGGCTATAGCCTGCATTGGTACGTACATCGAAATGTCCATTTGCTAAATAATCACCACCTGGTGTGCCTGCCAATGTCATTGTGGACGTTCCAATATCTAGATCACAATGGCGATCTACTTTCAAATCGATTTTAATTTTTCCGTCACATTTATCTCCACATCCATGTTTACCCGGTTTGTGTGGTTTAGTTGGTTTAGGACCTGGTCTTGCTTCAAGCTCATTTGCATATGCGGCTGTTGAACCAAAACCAACGCTTAATACTAATGCTGCCAGTGCTGCCTGAGTCGTTTTTTTCATGTCTTTCTCCATTCTTTTAAAAAGAATATTTTTGTTTATTTGGTCTCACGGTGAGTAAAAGACTCTTATTCTTATGAGCAAAACTACTTACCGTTTTTTTATCTTATTATCATTCGTTTGAAAACATACAAAAATAATATTATTCACAATAATATATTTATTTCGCAGAGATATTTATAAAAATACTATTAGGAGACATAAAATTATAGAGATAGCTAACTAATACTACAGGTGTTACAAATTATTTTTAATAATTGCTTAAAATTTAATATAATCTATATTTTAATATAATTAACACAAGTAACTGAAATACAATAAATTATCAACAAAAGCAAATTATTACTAAAAGTTTCCAAAATTACACTTCTTAACAAATTGCAGGGAAAAATCATATTTATCTCTCACTTTTTCTTATATTTTTCACACTACATCACACTTTATCTAGAATTTATTTGTTTTTATCGCGTAATCTATCTTTTAATTTCTAAGCTATTTAAAATTTCTTATTCTTGAGCTTTTAAAATCAATCCCTTTATTTAACTATATTGTGAATATTATCTTATTATTTTAAATAATCTGTTAAGGCTCTAATTAAATCGATATTCACATGATAATTTATTTAATCTACTCCTATGTTAAATAAACACCAGATAACTTAAATCTCCTGTCCATCAATATTTATTATTTAACTCTAGATCCTAAGCCTTTTACTTTTACAGTTTTATTTACTCCCGCTTTAACTAGTACCCTAAAAAATAATTTAGAAAAAACTTCCTTTTTTCATTTCTTATAACTGAAAACTTAAAATAATAAATAAAAAAACCCGCTCAATTCGAGCAGGTTTTTTTATTCAATCAGAAGATAAAAATTAATTCTTTTCTTTATCAACGATTTTGTTTGCTTGAATCCATGGCATCATTGCACGTAACTTGTTACCTGTCACTTCAATACCATGTGCAGCATTTTGACGACGGCGTGCAGTCATAGACGGATAGTTCAATGCACCTTCCTGGATGAACATCTTCGCATACTCACCCGACTGAATACGTTTAAGCGCATTACGCATTGCTTCACGAGACTGTTCGTTGATCACTTCAGTACCCGTTACATATTCACCGTACTCAGCGTTGTTAGAAACCGAGTAGTTCATATCTGCGATACCGCCTTCGAACATCAAGTCAACAATCAGCTTAAGTTCATGTAGACATTCGAAGTATGCCATTTCTGGTGCATAACCCGCTTCAACCAGAGTTTCAAAACCCATTTTAACCAGTTCAACAGCACCACCACACAGAACCGCTTGCTCACCGAACAAGTCAGTTTCAGTTTCTTCACGGAATGAAGTTTCGATAATACCTGTACGACCACCACCTACGCCTGAAGCATAAGAAAGTGCTACGTTACGCGCATTACCCGAAGCATCTTGGTGAATGGCGATAAGGTCAGGAACACCTGAACCACGTTGGTATTCAGAACGTACAGTGTGACCTGGTGCCTTAGGCGCAACCATGATTACGTCTAAATCAGCACGTGGAACCACTTGGTTATAAAGCACAGAGAAACCGTGAGCGAATGCTAAAGTAGCACCTTGCTTAATGTTTGGCTCAATGACGTCACGGTAAAGTTGTGATTGGAACTCATCCGGAGTCAAGATCATCACTACGTCAGCTTGTGCTACAGCAGCAGGAACTTCAGCAACTTTAAGACCAGCATTTTCAGCTTTTTTCCAAGAAGTAGAACCTGCACGCAGACCTACAGTTACATCAACGCCAGAATCTTTCAGGTTAAGCGCGTGCGCATGGCCTTGTGAACCATAACCAATGATCGCTACTTTTTTGCTTTGGATGATAGATAAATCACAATCTTTATCGTAAAAAATTTGCATTGCTGTCTCCACTTGAATGCTTATGCTTCCTTTGACCTCAGCCAATGATCTTATTCGTATTCATTGACTGAGATTCTCATTTCACAATGAGTAGAATATGTTAAAAATTAGATAGTTAGAACTTTTTCGCCACGCGCAATGCCAGATACACCTGAACGAACCACTTCCAGAATAGTATTTTCTGCCAAGGCATCAATAAACGCATCAACTTTTTCAGTCGTACCCGCCACTTGAATGGTATAGGTCGTTGGTGTGACATCGACCACCTGACCACGGAAAATATCAGCTGTACGCTTGATTTCGTCACGCGATGAACCCAGTGCTTTGACTTTAATCAGCATGAGTTCACGTTCGATGTGTGCACCTTCAGACAGGTCTACAACTTTAACCACCTCAACCAGCTTGTTCAGCTGCTTGGTAATTTGTTCAATCTTGTGGTCATCACCATACGTAGTGAGCGTTAGACGTGAAAGTGTTGGATCTTCAGTCGGTGCCACATTCAGGGTTTCAATGTTATAGCCGCGCTGAGAAAACAGGCCAACCAAACGTGAAAGTGCGCCCGCTTCGTTCTCTACGAGTACAGAGATAATATGTCTCATGACGTGCGCTCCCCTTTTGATAACCACATATCTTGCATCGACTGACCCGCAACCAACATCGGATAGACGTGTTCACTACGGTCAACCATTACGTTAATAAATACGCATTTGTCGTTAATTGCCATGGCTTCAGCAAGCTTCGATTCAAGCTCATCTGCATGATCAATTTGAATCCCGACATGGCCATAAGCTTCCATTAACTTGGCAAAGTCAGGCAAAGACTCTACATAGGAGCTGGAATGACGACCTTCATAGTTCATATCCTGCCACTGCTTCACCATACCCAAGGCACGGTTGTTCAGACATAGAATCTTCACGTTCAGCCCATACTGCTTACAGGTTGAAAGCTCCTGGATACACATCTGAATAGACGCTTCACCCGTAATACACACCACTTGCTGATCCGGGAATGCAAGCTTTGCAGCCATCGCATAAGGAAGACCAACACCCATGGTACCCAAGCCGCCTGAATTGATCCATTGACGTGGACGCTTGTAGCGGTAGTGCAATGCACCAAACATCTGGTGCTGACCAACGTCAGAGGTAATGATCGCTTCACCGTTGGTGATCTTGTCTAAAGCACGTACCACTTGTTGCGGTTTCATCGAACCATCAGTCGGTACATCAAACTTCAGGCAGTTGACCTGGCGCCACTCATCAATCTGTTTCCACCATGCCGCAATTGCGTCAGGATTTGGCTTGGAAACATTCATCTGTTTCAACTGGTTCAACATTTCTGTCAATACCGGCTCTACCGCACCCACGATTGGAATATGGGCCATGATAGTTTTTGAAATAGTCGCCGGGTCAATATCAATATGAATGACTTTGGCATTTGGACAGAACTTCGCCGGGTTGTTGGTCACACGGTCATCGAAACGCGCACCCACACACAGAATCACGTCTGCATTATGCATGGTCATGTTCGCTTCATAAGTTCCGTGCATACCGAGCATGCCGACAAACTGTGGATCATCGCCAGGGAAAGCCCCTAAGCCCATTAGCGTATTCGTTACCGGGAAGCCCAGCAAATGTGCAAGTTCAGTCAATTGCGCCGAAGCATTACCCTGAACCACGCCTCCACCCGAGTAAATAATCGGGCGTTTAGCATGAAGCAGCTCGTCAATCGCTTTACGGATTTGTCCGGTATGACCACGATAAGGCGGCTGATACGAACGCATCTTCACTTTTTCAGGATACTCGTAAGCAAATTTCTCCGCGGGATTGGTCGCATCTTTTGGAATATCTACAACCACTGGACCTGGACGGCCACTCGATGCGATATAAAATGCTTTTTTGATAATCGCAGGAATTTCGCTTGCATGGCGTACCTGAAAGCTGTGCTTCACGATTGGACGGGAAATACCCACCATATCGGTTTCCTGGAAAGCATCTTCACCGATGAGATGGCTTGCAACCTGACCAGACAAAATCACCATTGGGATTGAGTCCATATAGGCCGTTGCAATTGGTGTGACGGTATTGGTTGCGCCTGGGCCTGAAGTGACCAGCACTACACCTGTTTTACCCGTTACGCGCGAGTAAGCATCGGCCATGTGGCCGGCAGCCTGTTCATGACGTACGAGATAATGATTGACTTTTTCCTGTTGAAAGAGCGCATCGTAAATATGCAGTACTGCGCCGCCTGGGTATCCAAAAACATGTTCAACGCCTTCATCCGCTAATGCGCGAACAAGCATTTCACCACCAGATAAAAGTTCCAACGTGATTCACCCTAATATTATTCACTGCACAAATGGGAGGCATTTGCAGTGTTTCATTTGTTAACTGTCTGCACTGTTATAGCACACAAATTTCATAGTTTTCATAGCAATAGGAAAAAAATCTGATCTTCTTGCTGTTCGAGCAATACAAGATCTAAAACATGTTGGGGTAAACATATTTTGTTGGCTTTGTTCAATTTCTCGGCTAGAAAAATTGCCCATTGCATGACATGACACTTATTCGAAGGGTGATCGATTTAAGGCATATAAAACTATTGCAGCATTCTTGTGTTTTCAGACTCTAAAGTCAAGTTTTAAACACACTCTCTCTCACTACTTTTTGACCTGATTTGCTGATTTTACGTACAATTTAGTCTTGGATTTTTTGTACAGTTCTTACCGATCTAGAAAATATTTATCATTTTCATATTGTTATCTCTTTAATTTTATAAATTTTTAATATGCATTACATAAGAAAAAAGAATGAATTTTTATCTAATTGAATATCATTTTTTATAGATAAACTTTATCTCCTGACTTTTTTCGGTCTTAAAACTTTCTTTTTATTTTTTAATATTACACAATAAATCCAATGACAGCTCCCCCCTTTCTAGAGCAGAAACCATTCAAATAACTCTATTTTTTAAGGATATATAACAAATGAAAAGCACTTTCCTGAAATTAGGTAGTTGTGCTGGTATATTACTTTTTAGTATGACTAGCCATGTTTCTGCAGCGGAATACTATAAATGGGTAGACGCCAAAGGCACCACCCACTACACCAAAACGCCGCCACCGAAGTCTTCTAAAAAAGTTAAAACGGTCACCACTTATGGCTGGACCAATTCAGCAACCACGCCTTCAGGAACTGGTCAAAATGCAGTTCAGCCTGAAAATGGGCATCCGGCGCATGGTCGCCCAAATCCGGCTGGGAATGAAAATGACCAACAACAACGCGAAGCCAATGAAGCCTTGGAGCATGGTCAATCCGAACGCCCATCAGTCTAAGACTCTCTGAAATACCGATTTAGATTTTTCCTGCAGAAACCCGTGCGCAAAATTCACTTTTAGGTGCATTTTGCGCTATGCTGTGCGTTAAATTTTTTAACCATTCTCTTGTATTACGTATATGACTACTCACATTGACCCTGAATATCAAGCCAGTGCGATTGAGCCTCAAGTCCAGCAGGATTGGGAATCTCGCAAAGCCTTTAAAGTTGCCGACACTGTAGAAGGTCCGCGTCGTTATATCCTCTCGATGTTCCCTTACCCGAGTGGCAAGCTGCATATGGGTCATGTGCGTAACTATACGATTGGCGACGTGATCAGCCGTTTTCACCGTTTAAAAGGTGAAACTGTCCTGCAACCAATGGGTTGGGATGCTTTTGGTCTACCTGCTGAAAACGCAGCCATTGCTCATCAGGTGGCTCCGGCAAAATGGACTTTTGAAAATATTGCCTACATGCGTGACCAGTTGAAAAAACTCGGTCTAGCTGTAGATTGGGATCGCGAATTTGCGACCTGTACCCCAGAATACTATCGCTGGGAACAATGGTTATTTGTTCAGCTGTATAAAAAAGGTCTGATCTACCGCAAACTTTCCACTGTGAATTGGGATCCGGTAGACCAGACAGTACTGGCAAATGAGCAGGTGGAAAATGGTCGTGGCTGGCGTTCAGGTGCATTGGTCGAAAAACGTGATATTCCAATGTACTACTTCCGCATTACCGATTATGCCCAAGAACTATTAGATGATTTAGATACATTAAAAGACGGCTGGCCACAACAAGTACTGACCATGCAGCGCAACTGGATTGGTCGCTCACAAGGGATGGATATCACCTTCCCTTCAGCAAATCCTGAGGTTTATGCTGATGGCTTAACGGTATTTACCACCCGTGCCGATACCCTAATGGGCGTGACTTATGTGGCAGTTGCCGCAGAACATCCGATGGCATTAAAAGCAGCTGAAAACAATCCTGAACTTGCTGCATTTATTGAAGAATGCCGTATGGGCTCAGTGGCTGAAGCCGATCTGGCCGTGGCTGAGAAAAAAGGGATGGCAACCGGTCTTTCAGTCAAACATCCGGTGACTGGTGAAGATATTCCAGTCTGGATTGCCAACTATGTATTGATGTCATACGGTTCAGGTGCGGTGATGGCCGTACCTGCACACGATGAACGTGACTTTGAATTTGCCAACAAATATGGCTTGACCATCAAACAGGTCATTGATGCCAAAGGTGCAGAAGACACAGACTTTGATGCGACTGAGTGGCAAGAGTGGTACGGCTCTAAAGCAGGCAAACTGGTCAATTCAGGCGAGTTTGATGGTCTGGATTTCCAGGGTGCATACGATGCATTCCTTGCTAAATTAGAACCAACAGGCCTGGCAAGTTCTAAAGTTCAATTCCGTTTACGTGATTGGGGCGTGTCTCGTCAACGTTACTGGGGTTGTCCAATTCCAATGATTAACTGTGACACATGCGGTCAGGTACCAGTACCTGAAGAACAGCTTCCAGTTGTGCTTCCAACCGATGTGGTTCCAGACGGTTCAGGTAACCCGCTGAACAAAATGCCTGAGTTCTATGAAACCACTTGTCCATGTTGTGGTAGCGACGCACGTCGTGAAACCGATACTCTGGACACCTTTGTAGAATCATCTTGGTACTATGCGCGTTACGCATCTCCTGATTTTACCGATGGTCTGGTCAAACCTGAAGCCAGCCAAACCTGGTTACCAGTGAACCAATATATTGGTGGTGTTGAACATGCGATTCTGCACTTGTTATATGCACGCTTCTTCCACAAACTGATGCGTGATGAAGGTGTGGTACAAGGTAACGAACCATTCACCAACTTGCTTACCCAGGGTATGGTCCTTGCGGATACATACTATCGTGAGGCTGAGTCAGGTAAAAAAACCTGGTTCAATCCAGCCGACATCGATCTTGAACGTGATGAAAAAGGCCGCATCATTTCTGCAAAATATCAGGGCGATGGTCAAGATGTCATTGTCGGTGGTCAGGAAAAAATGTCGAAATCGAAAAACAACGGTATCGACCCGCAAGCGATTATTGACCAGTACGGTGCAGATACCGCACGTGTATTCATGATGTTTGCTGCGCCACCGGATCAATCTCTGGAATGGTCAGATGCCGGTGTTGAAGGCGCTAACCGCTTCCTGAAACGTGTATGGCGTTTGGCTGCAGGCTTCCTGGAAAAAAGCAATTCTGCGTCTGTTATCGATACAGCAAAACTTTCAACCGCGGCACAAGACCTGCGTCGTAAAACGCACGAAACCATCCAAAAAGTGGGTGATGACATTGAACGCCGTCATGCCTTTAACACGGCCATTGCTGCCATGATGGAATTGTTAAACGCGAATAATAAGTTTGAAGCCAAAGATGACAATGACGTGGCGGTTGCACGTGAATCCATTACTACCCTTCTTACCTTATTGGCTCCGTTTGCACCGCATTTAAGCCAAACTTTATTGGCTAAGTTTGGGATTGAATTGAATTCAACCCTATTCCCGCAAGTAGATGAGTCTGCTTTAACCCGTAATACCCAAACCATTGTGGTTCAAGTCAACGGCAAACTGCGTGGCAAACTTGAAATAGCGGTGGATGCTTCTAAAGATGAGGTTCTGGCACAAGCCAAAGCCTTGCCGGAAGTACAGCAATTCTTGACAGGGCCAACCAAGAAAGAAATTGTGGTACCAAATAAACTGGTGAACCTGGTGGTTTAAAAATCTACCGCTCCCTGGCCCTTTCCTAAAAGGAAGGGGCCAATCCCTTCTTTTTCTGGGAGAAGGTTAGGATGAAGGCACAAAAGGATTTCACAATTCCCAAACAAAGCCCGTTGCCAGCCAACGGGCTTTGACTTTACAATCCATTTCAGGATTTCAAATATTTTCCGCAGGGAAGAATAGAGGACAAAATATGCATTTGGGCAAACGTTTAGCAGCAATTGTTTTAACTTGTGGTCTAAGTGCAGGCTTGGCGGGCTGTGGCTTTCATTTAAAAGGAACTACTCCGAGTTCCGCGCCACTGGCTTACTCCACCATGAGCCTCTCCTTACCTGCCCATACTGAAGAACTTCAGGAAAAACTTGCAGTCTATCTGGGTGCCGCTGGTATACAGCTAAACAATGCTCCTAATGCTTATATATTGCATATATTGGACTATACGCCACGCCGCTTGGAGTTAAATGGCAAGCTGGTAGAGACCTTGTTACGTTTGAATGTGACTTTCCGTATTGAAGATGCGCAAGGCAAGCCGATTACCGAAGCACGTACGGTGGTGGCAACCCGTACTTATCAATATAATATTGAAACCGTAAACACCGATGACCAGGAACAAAAATTCTTAAATCAGGTCCTTATTGATGATATTGCCCAGCAGATTGTGCGCCAGATTTCTTCAAATCGGTTACCGCTGGTTAAAGATCGTCCTTCAACTCCGGCTACCCCATAAGATTAAGCGATGAAAATTGACTATCTCCAGGCCCTCAAACGTATTGATGATGCTCGCGGAGCCTGGATATTGCATGGTCAGGAGCCCCTACTGGAACAGAACCTGCTTGATGCCTTTCGTGCCAGCTGGCAAAAACAGGACATTGAGCGTCAGCGTTATGATATCAGTTCAGTAGCTGACTGGAAAAATGTCTTTAATGCCTTAAATAGTCTGTCTCTTTTTTCCACGCAACTTGCTGTGGAAGTGCATGGTAATATCAAGCCTGATGCGAGTGCTCTTAAATTACTGAAAAGCTATTTGCAGCATAATGAGCACAACCTGCTGTTGATGGTTATGCCCAAGCAGGACAGTAACAGCCTGAAATCCAGTTTCTTTCAACTGATTGATGCCAATGGGGTGAATGTTTCACTTTCGGCCAATTATCCCAAAGATCGTCAACAAATTTTGGGAGTAGAAGCGCAAAAGCTGGGCATTCAACTGGCAAATGATGCATGGCAATGGCTGGAGCAGCACCACGAGCATAACCTGCTGGCTGCAAAAAACAGCCTGATGCGGGTCAGTGACACTTTTCCTGAAGTTGATCTGATTCAGATTGATCATCTATATGCCTGCCTGCAAGACCAGTCACGCTATAGTACTTATGATTTAAGTGATGCCTTGCTAAAAGGAGACTTGGCTCAATCGGTAAAAATTTTTCAATATTTAACAGCCTCGGGTGAACCGATGAGCCTGATCTTGTGGAGTATCAGCAAGGAAATGCGTTTATTGATGCAACTGTTTGAACAACCACAAAATGCTTTGCAACTCGGCATCTGGAAAACCAAGGTAAGTCTATATCAGCAGGCCTTACGTCGCCTCAGTCCACAGGCTTTTTTGGCCTGGCCGCAACTCTTGATCAGCATTGATGCTGCCATTAAAGGGATGTCCAGAGAAAATCCTGAACATCTCATCTTACAGGCCATTGCTGCAATGTGTGGTAAAGACTTATTTTTATCACCCAGCGCTTAACTAAAAAAACGTGCAAACCAGCCTTTGCCCTTTCTCTCTTCCTGTTTACGTAGATAGCTCAACATATTGTCGCGCACTGCATCGACATAGTCCTGATCATCATGTTGAATATGGTTAATCAACCATTTAGACAAGAGGCGATACAAATCTTTTTCAATTGACTCACCCTTCTCAAACTTCAGACGATAATCATTTAATCTTTTAACGAATAATTCATGTATTCCGCGATGAGACGGCAAATATTGATAACTGACTTGTTCAAGTAAATTTTCTTCAAAGCTAAAATGCGACTGGGTATAGTCAATTAAGTCATCCAACACCTCTTTGATTTTATCGCGCTCCCCCGTGCTTTTTACCTGTTCCAAAGTATTAATATAATCTAAAATTTGACGGTGCTGATTATCAATCACCTCAATTCCAATATTATAGTTTTCATTCCATTCCATTTGTGAACCCCATCGATTTCCTTAGTAAAGTCGTATTATTTTTTACACAAAAACGTCCATATCATCTTTACACAATAAAGACATATTTTTTTTATGGAATTAGATATTACAAGCTTTATTTAGTTAAATCTATATGTAAAACATAGATATTTTAGTTTTTAATACTTAGTCTTTAGTCTAAAATATTGACTAACAATTAAGCAGACCAGAGACAAGGTAGACTTATCTTTATAACAAAGATCACTTTAAAAATCTCAGTTATTTTTTTATACATAAGCTTAACTTAGCACGATTTCAGTTTTTTTAGTCAGGGCACAGCTTCCCCCAGCCTAAGCCTCATTTTATAAAATAAGCCTGAAACCAAGCTGGTCAACCACCTCATGTTTAGACCAGCAAGACTCAAGTAAGTTCTTCCAATGATGAAGGGGGCTGATCAATAAATTCTATAAAAAATTTAAGTTTTTATTTATTGTTGTACCCAGCAGTAATAGAAAATAATTCTCATTATAAATTAAAAAGTTCACGATTTATCCTAGTTTCTCTTTTATAATCGGCCCTTATCTTCTGACCAGAATCTGTGTTTATCATGCCAAAAATAAAACCAACAAAACTGATCATGGCAGCAGTGATTGCCATTGTACTTATTACCGCTGGATGGTACTTCCTGAAACCCAAAGAACAGCCGCCACAATTTATTACTGCGGAAGTAAGTATCGGCGATATTGAAAACTCGGTACTGGCAACCGGGGTGCTTGAAGCCACCAAGATGGTCAGTGTGGGTGCTCAGGTATCCGGTCAGGTTAAAAAAATGTATGTACAACTGGGTGATCAGGTCAAACAGGGGCAGCTGATTGCACAGATTGATTCAGTGCGTCAGGAGAATGATTTAAAAACGGCTGAAGCAAGCATTAAAAACCAGATGGCACAGCTTGCTGTAAAACAGGCCAATCTGGCCAAGGTTGAGGCTGAATATCGCCGTCAGGACATCATGTATGCACAGGATGCGACCTCACGTGCAGAGTATGAAGCGGCTCTGGCCAGTTATAAAATCGCACAGGCAGATATTAAGGCCATCAATGCCCAGATTGAACAGTCGCGTTTGACTCTGGCCACCGCCAAAGAAGATTTGGGCTATACCCAGATTGTCGCGCCGATGGATGGCACTATTGTGGCGATTGTGACTGAGGAAGGTCAAACGGTAAACGCCAACCAGAGCGCACCGACCATTGTTAAACTCGCACAACTCGACACCATGACCATTAAAGCCGAAATTTCTGAAGCTGATGTCATGAAAGTCCAGGAAGGTCAAAGGGTGTATTTCACCACTTTGGGAAATAGTGACAAGAAAATTTATGCGCAATTGCGTCAGGTCGAGCCTGCTCCCAATTCAATTAATACCGAATCCAATAACAGCACAGGCTCTTCTTCAAGTACGGCGGTCTATTATAATGCCTTGTTTGACGTTCCCAATGAAGACGGCAAACTGCGTATTGATATGACGGCGCAAGTGTATATTGTGCTGGATGAAGCACAAAATGTCTTGACCATTCCGGCTGCTGCGATTCAAAGCTCGAACCGTCCCCAGCGCCAGAAGCGTGGTGAAGGCAGTCGTAACACCGAAGGTCTAGCTGCACCTACCGAAGCCCAAGACAAATCACGTGATGCAACAGGTGAACGCCCGGCCCGTTTGCAGCTCTCTGATGCTGAGCTTGCCCTGATTGAACAAGGCAAGGCACAGCGTGCCATGGTGCGTGTTTTACAGGCAGATGGTACAGCGAAACTTACCCCTGTGCTGATTGGCCTGAATAACCGAGTCACGGCCCAAGTTCTGAAAGGTTTGAAACGTGGCGATCAGGTGGTCATTGCCGACGGTTCTGACACCTCCAATGACAGTGCAAAACGTGGCAGCCGTGGCCCAATGAGAATGTAAGCATGAATCAACAACAGCAACCTCTGCTTGAGGTCAAGAATCTGGTTCGTGAATTTCCTGCGGGTGAAAGCACGGTCCAGATTCTCAAAGGGGTCAATCTGGAGATTTATCCGGGTGAACTGGTGGCGATTGTGGGCCAGTCCGGTTCCGGCAAATCGACGCTGATGAATATTCTCGGCTGTCTGGATCAACCGACTTCGGGCAGCTATAAAGTTAAGGGCCGGGAAACTCGCAAGCTCGAAGCGGATGAACTGGCCCAGCTGCGCCGTGAATATTTTGGTTTTATTTTCCAGCGTTATCATCTGCTGGGGGATTTAAATGCCGCAGGCAATGTCGAAGTGCCGGCCATTTATGCCGGTGCAGATTCCAGTAAGCGTCATGAACGTGCAGTGAAATTGCTGACAGATCTGGGGCTGGGTGAAAAAACCCAGAACCGCCCTAGTCAGCTTTCCGGTGGTCAGCAGCAGCGGGTTTCAATTGCCCGGGCTTTGATGAACGGCGGTGATGTCATTCTTGCCGATGAGCCTACCGGTGCACTCGACAAGAATAGCGGTATTGAAGTCATGCGTATTCTGCGTGAACTGAATGCCAAAGGTCATACCATTATTCTGGTCACGCATGACCATAATGTGGCCAAAAATGCAACGCGTATTATCGAGATTTCAGACGGCAATATCATTTCGGATCAGCCGAATGTGCCTGAAATTGATGATGGCTTTGAAAAACAACGTCTGGTCTATAATGAACAAAAGAAAATTTCCAGCTGGCGCTCGGCCGTAGACCGTCTTGGCGAAGCCTTCCGCATGGCCTTGCTGGCAATGAATGCACACCGCATGCGAACTTTCCTGACCATGCTGGGAATTATTATCGGAATTGCCTCGGTTGTCTCGGTCGTCGCGCTCGGAAACGGTTCGCAGAAACAGATTCTGGAAAATATCAGCAGCCTGGGAACCAATACTATTACCGTGTTTCAGGGGCGAGGCTTTGGAGACAATTCCAGATCTTCCCAAGTCAAAACCTTGATTCCGGCGGATGCAGACGCTTTGGCAGAGCAGCCCTATGTGGATGGCGTCAGCCCCTCCGTCAACAGCAATGTGACCGCACGTTATAAAGAAACTGAAGCTTCGATCACTGTGAATGGTGTGGGCGAAGACTTCTTCTATGTACGCGGGATGAGCTTTAAATCTGGCCAGCCTTTTGATCATGAAAGTGTAGTCGAGCAGGCCCAGGACGTGGTAATTGATACCAATACTCAAAATACCTTCTTTAAAGATGGAAGCAACCCGATTGGCCAGGTGCTGCTCTTGGGAAGCGTACCCAGCCGGATCATTGGCGTAATTGATGCGCAAAAAGGCATGATGGGCAATAATGACACACTAAATGTCTACCTGCCTTACTCCACCGTCATGAGCCGTATGCTCGGTCAGTCCAATGTGCGTCAGATTATTGTACGGATTAAGGATGAATATCCGAGCGCAGCTGCTGAAAATGCCATCCTGAGCCTGCTGGTTCAACGTCATGGTGCGCAGGATGTATTTACCCAAAATGCGGACAGTATCCGTGAAACCATCCAGCAAACCACGCAGACCATGACCTTGCTAATCTCAGCAATTGCCGTAATTTCACTGGTAGTAGGTGGAATTGGGGTCATGAACATCATGCTGGTTTCAGTCACCGAACGGACTCAGGAAATTGGGGTGCGTATGGCCGTCGGAGCACGTCAAAGTGATATTTTGCAGCAATTCCTGATTGAAGCCGTCTTGGTCTGTATTCTGGGCGGGATTTTGGGGGTACTTTTATCGCTGGGAATCGGTCAACTGATTACCCATTTTGCCGGAGATACTTTCCAGATGGCTTATTCGACCACCTCGATTGTCGCCGCCTTTGTCTGCTCCAGCCTGATTGGTATTGTGTTCGGCTTTATTCCGGCACGTAATGCGGCCCGTCTTAATCCGGTCGATGCACTTTCTCGAGAATAAGGAATCTGATATGCACCTGACTCTTACCAAACTGGCCAGTGCCCTGATTCTAGGAAGTTCACTGGTCGGCTGTGCCGCAGTAGTAAAAACACCGTATAAGCAACCTGCCGTTGAATTGCCGAACGGCTTTCAAAACAGTAAGGCCTTAAGCCAGCACATCCATGCCGACGTTCTGGCAGATCAATGGTGGACTTTATTTAAAGATCCGCAATTGAACGATCTGGTCAATGCAGTGCTGGCAGCCAATAGCGATTTGGCAGTGGCTGGCATCAACTTACAGCAGGCCCGCATTCAGGCCAGACAGACCCAAAGCCAGCAAGGTCTCCGGATTGGAGATGCACGAATCTCGACCGGACATCAATTTAGTCTGGAGGGGGATGGTGATCGCTCAACCGGTATTTCACTAGGCTACCCGGGCCTGAGCTATGAACTGGACCTATTTGGCAAACTGGCCAACCAGACCGAAGCCGCACGCTGGGAAGCCTTGGCATCTGAAGAGGACTTGCAGGCCACAGCGCAAAGTCTGATTGGAACCACGGCACAACTGTACTGGCAACTGGCCTATCTGAATGAACGGCATGCTGTGGTACAACAAAATCTGGCCACTGCACAGCGTACTTCAGATCTGGTCAAAGTCCAGTATCGTGCCGGTGCCGTATCGGGTCTGGAACTGACACAGGCAGAACAGGCCATTCAAAGCCAGCAAGCCACTTTAAGCCAGATTGAACAGCAACGCGTGGAAACCCGTACCAGTCTGGCCGTGCTGCTTAATATGCCGGTACAGCAGCTCAGCCTGCAAGAACCGAGCCGCCTGCCAAATATACAGTTACCTGATATTGAAGCAGGACTGCCAGCCAGCCTGTTATCCCGTCGTCCTGATCTGCGAGCCACCGAGCTGCGTTTACGCAAAGCGCTGGCCAACAAAGATGCCAACCGGGCCAGCTATTATCCATCGATCAGCTTGACCGGCAGTCTAAGTACAGGAGTGGGCGTAGGGAGTAGCAGCTCACTCTCCAGCGCCCTGAAAAATCCGGTTGCCACTTTGGGTGCCGGTCTGACCCTGCCGTTTCTGCAATGGAATGACATGAAACGTGATTTACAGGTCAATGAGCTGGAATATGAAAAAGCGATTCTGCAATACCGTCAAACCCTGTATGAGGCTTTTGCCGATGTGGAAAATGCCCTGTCCAATCGTACTGAGCTGACCAAACAGGTCGCGTTACAACAACGCAATGTCGAACTGGCAGAACGTACAGAACGTCTGACGGAAGTGCGTTATCGAAATGGAGCAGTGGCCTTAAAGAATCTGCTAGATGCACAAGAAACCACACGCAACGCGCGCCTGTCTTTGGTACAGACCCGACAAAGCCAATACAATGCTTATGTAACCTTGATGCAAGCTTTAGGTGGCAGCCCGATCAGACAAATACCTTAAAGCATTTTTCCTATAAAAAAACCGCTGTTCAGACAGCGGTTTTTTTGCGTTGCTTAGCCGACATGCAGATAGGCATTAAGATGCTTGAGCAGCTCACTTGAGGGCTGATGTCCCAACAGGCTGGCTTTTTCCAGCCATTCGCGTGCCGTGGCAATATCACGCTCCACACCAATTCCTTTGGTATATAAACGTCCCAGATGACCATAAGCATCTGCATTTACCTGCGCCGCGGCCTGACGATAATAAGCCATAGCCTGATCCAAATCCGGGGTGACGCCTACTCCCTGCTCCATCGCCTCTCCCAGCGCATTCAACGCCAAGGCATTGTGCTGGCTGGCAGCCTGCTGAAGATACTTCAGTCCTGTGGCCAGATCTTGCTCCACCATCTTGCCTTTTAGATACATCAAGCCCAATTCTGCCTGAGCTTGTACATGACCCAGCTGAGCGGCCTGATGGAGATAACGTTTGGCCAATTCGTCATGGAGCTCAAAGACCGGATGAAGCCCCGAATAAGCCTGATACAGAAACCAGGCGGCTTCCGCAGAACCTTGGGCAACCGCCTGATTCAGATATTGCACGGCCTTTTCTCGTGTCGGAAGCGGATATTCCGGCTGGCTATAAAAACGTCCGACCATATAAACCAAACTCGCTTCTGATTCAGCCTTGAGCTGCTCCTGCTGGGCAACTGCTTGAATCATCCGGGTGGCTCTGGCGGTATCTTTGGCAACACCGACTCCGTTTAAATAGCAGAGTGCCTGCCCCATCTGGTTAAAATTATCGGTGGTGTATCAGAAAGTATGCTGAGGAGATGAAAGAAGGGTGACAGCCGAAGCAAGATGATATATTTGAGGTTATGAAGACACAAATAGA